>NZ_JBLEBI010000038.1:0-46764 GCF_047340315.1 Streptomyces sp. AF1A | reverse complement strand
CAGCAGCCGCAGACCGCCCGCCCACACCAGCACCCCGCCGAGCAGCGGGCCCAGGGTGTAGCCGAGGGACTTGAAGAAGCCGTACGAGCCGAAGGCGCGCCCGTGTCCCGCGGCCGGGCGGAGCCGCGCGAGCAGGGCCGCGGCCGACGGGGAGAACGCGGAGGCGGCGGCGCCCTGGCCGAGCCGCGCCGCCCACAGCAGGCCGGGGCCGCCCGCGACGGCGTAGAGCGCCGAGGCGGCCGCGAAGGCGATCAGGCCGCCCAGCAGCACCGGGCGCGCCCCCACCCGGTCGGCCAGCGTGCCGAACACCGGCTTCAGCAGCACCTCCGCCCCGTCGTACAGCGCGAGCAGCCCGCCGAGCACCAGCAGCGAGCCGACCGCGTGGGACGACCGCGCCCCGAGGCTCGCGGCCACGCCGTGCGCGCCGAACGCGGTGGTGAAACCGGCGGCGTACAGCGGCCGCAGCCGCGCGGCGGACGGGCCGCGGACTCCGTCACCGCCTGTGGACGTGCCGGCTTCCTGGCTCACGGCGGCATCGTACGCAGCGCCGCCCCGGCAAGGTACGTGTCGGATTCCCGCCAGCGCAGGGGCCCGGCCGTGGCCGATCCTGGACGCATGCAGACAGCGACGCACCTCGACCGGGAGCACTGTGTGCGCGCCGTGCAGTCGAAGGACGCCCGGTTCGACGGGTGGTTCTTCACGGCGGTGCTGACCACCCGGATCTACTGCCGGCCCAGCTGCCCCGTCGTTCCGCCGAAGCCGGAGAACATGACGTTCTATCCCAGCGCGGCCGCCTGCCAGCAGGCCGGGTTCCGGGCGTGCAAGCGCTGCCGGCCGGACACCAGCCCCGGCTCCCCGGAGTGGAACCGGCGCGCCGACCTGGTGGCCCGGGCGATGCGGCTCATCGCCGACGGCGTCGTGGACCGCGAGGGGGTCCCGGGACTCGCCGCCCGGCTCGGCTACAGCACCCGGCAGGTGGAGCGGCAGCTGCTCGCCGAACTGGGCGCCGGCCCGCTCGCGCTCGCCCGGGCCCAGCGCGCCCAGACCGCGCGGCTGCTCATCGAGACCACCCCGCTGCCCATGGCGGACATCGCCTTCGCGGCCGGCTTCTCCTCCATCCGCGCCTTCAACGACACCGTCCGCGAGGTCTTCGCCCTCTCCCCGAGCGAGCTGCGCGGCCGGGCGCCCGGCCGCCGCGCGTCCGGCGCCTCCGGCGCCCCGGGCACCCTCTGCCTGCGGCTGCCGTTCCGCGCCCCGCTCAACCCCACCAACCTCTTCGGCCACCTCGCGGCCACGGCCGTACCCGGCGTCGAGGAGTGGCGCGACGGCGCCTACCGGCGCACCCTGCGGCTGCCGTACGGCCACGGGATCGTCTCCCTCACCCCGCGCCCCGACCACATCGCCTGCCGCCTCACCCTCAGCGACTTGCGCGACCTGACCGTGGCGATCAGCCGCTGCCGCCGCCTGCTCGACCTGGACGCCGACCCGGTCGCCGTGGACGACCGGCTGCGCACGGACCCGCTGCTCGCGCCGCTGGTCGACAAGGCGCCGGGACGGCGGGTGCCGCGCACCGTGGACGAGGCCGAGTTCGCCGTCCGCGCCGTGCTCGGGCAGCAGGTGTCCACGGCCGCCGCGCGCACCCACGCGGCCCGGTTGGTCACCGCGCACGGCAAGCCCCTCGACGACCCCGAGGGCGGCCTCACCCATCTCTTCCCGTCCCCCGAGGCGCTCGCCGCCGTCGACCCCGAGACCCTGGCGATGCCCCGCACCCGGCGCACCACCTTCACCACCCTCGTGCGCCGACTCGCCGACGGCACCCTCCACTTGGGCGTGGAATCCGACTGGCCCGAGGCCCGCGCCCGGCTTCTGGCCCTGCCCGGCTTCGGGCCGTGGACCGTCGACGTCATCGCCATGCGCGCCCTCGGCGACCCCGACGCCTTCCTCGCCACCGACCTCGGCATCCGGCGCGCAGCCAAGGAGCTGGGCCTGCCCGCCACCCCGGCCGCGCTCACCGCGCGCGCCGAGGCTTGGCGCCCCTGGCGGGCGTACGCGGTGCAGTACCTGTGGGCGACCGACGGCCACCCGATCAACTTCCTTCCGGTATGAGGAGTCACCTGTTGAAGTGCCACACCGTGCTGGACAGCCCGTACGGCCCGCTCACCCTGGTTGCCGACGCCGACGGCGTGCTGTGCGGCCTGTACATGGCCGGCCAGCGGCACCGCCCGCCCGAGGAGAACTTCGGCCCGCGCGACGACGGCCTGCCCTCCTTCGCCGCGGCGCGGGAGCAGCTGTCGGCCTACTTCGCGGGCGAGCTGACCGAGTTCACCCTCGAACTGGCCCTGCGGGGCACGCCGTTCCAGCGCGGCGTCTGGGAGCAGCTGGCGAAGATCCCCTACGGCGAGACCCGCACCTACGGCGAACTCGCCGGCGCCCTCGGCAGTCCCGGCGCCTCCCGCGCCGTCGGCCTCGCCAACGGCCGCAACCCGATCGGCATCATCGTCCCCTGCCACCGGGTGATCGGCTCCTCCGGCAACCTCACCGGCTACGGCGGCGGCCTGGAGCGCAAGCGCCGCCTGCTGGACTTCGAGCGGGCGACGGCCCTGTCCCAGCGGCGGCTTCCGCCGACCGGAGCGGCCCTGTTCTAGCGGCCGGCCTGCGCGGCCAGTTCGTGCAGCAGCCTCGGCAGGGCGGTGCCGATCGGTTCGCGCACCACCTTGTCGGCCAGGTCGTCGTACGGCGTCGGTTCGGCGTTGACGATGACCAGGCGGGCGCCGTGGTCGGCGGCGACGCCGGCCAGGCCGGCGGCGGGCTGGACCTGCAGACTGCTGCCGGCGGCGACGAACACGGTGCAGGCCTTGCTGATGGCCACGGCCTCGCCCAGCACCACCGGATCCAGCCGTTCGCCGAACATCACCGTCGCCGACTTGAGGATGCCCCCGCACTCCAGGCACGCGGGATCCTCCTCGCCGGCCTCGACCCGGGCGAGGGCGTCCTCCATCGAGCCGCGCGCCCCGCACCCCGTGCACACCACGGCGCGCGCGCTGCCGTGCAGCTCCAGCACCTTGCGGGCGGGCATCCCGGCGAGCTGGTGCAGGCCGTCCACGTTCTGGGTGAGCACCCGCACCGGGACGCCGGACCGCTCCAGTTCGGCGACGGCCCGGTGCGCGGCGTTCGGCTCGGCCCGCAGCGCGCGGTTGCCGCGCCGCATCTGCCACGACCGCCGCCGGATCTCCGGGTCGCTCATGTAGTACTCGTACGTCACGAGCTTCTCCGCCTCGGGATCCTGCCGCCACAATCCGTTCGGGCCGCGGTAGTCGGGGATCCCGGAATCGGTGGAGACACCTGCGCCGCTGAGAAGCGCCACGAGAGGCCTGTTCATGGGCCGAGGGTAGGACGCCGGTCCACGCGGAGCGAGCGGATTACCGGGCCGTCCGGCGGCACCCGGCTCGCGGGCGGGTCCCGCCCGAGGATCCTGCCGGGGCCGCGGACCGGGCCGCCACGGCCCGGCCGGCCGAGCCGTCGGACGGTGACGCCGCGACCCGCCACACCGGTTCCAGGCTGTCCAGCAGGGCATGGAAGGCCCGGTCCGCCCGGTCCCAGTGGCCGTCCGCCAGCGGGGCGAACAGCAGGCCGAAGGAGGCGTCCGCCAGCAGTGTGGCCTGCGTGCGCGCGCGGTCGAGGTCCATGCCGAGCCCGCGGAAGACATCGGTGAGCAGGTCCGTCCACTCGGTGATCAGGTTACGCAGGACGGGCCCGTAGCGGTCCGGGTGCAGCACGCCGGCGCTCAGGATCTCGAACAGGAGAGGGAGGGCGGCGCGCACGTCGGGCTCGCCGAACTGGCGCCATATCTCCTCGACGAAGCGGCGCAGGGCCGCCGCATCCGCGGGCGGGCCCATGGTCTCCAGCAGCTTTTGGGCGCGCAGCAGGGGGCGGCGCTCGTAGACGGCCAGGGCCTCGGCGACCATGCGCTCCTTGGTGCCGAAGTAGTACAGGAGCATGCGGTCGCTGGTGCCCAGGGCACGCGCCAGGGGGCGCAGCGAGAGGTCCACCAGCCCGTGCCGGAGGACGTACTCGCGCACCGCGTCGAGCAGATCGCGCCGTTTGGCCGGGTCGGGAGGGCGAGGCATGACGGCTCCTTGAGGCGGTGGGCGGGCACGGCTTGACGTCCGTCAAGGAATCTTTTGGGTAGGTATTTACCGTAGCACTCGCTACGTCTACATTGGATGTAGCGAGTGCTAC
This sequence comes from Streptomyces sp. AF1A, assembly GCF_047340315.1. Classification (NCBI taxonomy): domain Bacteria; kingdom Bacillati; phylum Actinomycetota; class Actinomycetes; order Kitasatosporales; family Streptomycetaceae; genus Streptomyces; species Streptomyces sp. AF1A. The sequence goes on along the minus strand of NZ_JBLEBI010000038.1, from coordinate 42,525 downwards.
ATCTACGTCTTTGCCCGGAAGGGAGTGATGCCCATGGCCCCCGACGCCGTCGCCCGCACCGGCACCCCGCGCGCAGGACAGCGGTCCCCCAGGGGCGGCGCCCGGTCCTGGGCCGCTCGGCAGTGGGCCCTGTGGTCCCGCATCCTCGCGCCGGTGCGTCCGCTGGACGCGCCCCGCGGCCGGGCCACCGACCGGGACGCCTCCTGGCCGCTGCCGCGGGACCCGAGGTCGGCGGGGCGCGCCCGGCGACTGGTCACCGCGCAGCTGCGCGACTGGGGCCTGGACGACCTGGCCGACACGGCGGAGCTGCTGGTGAGCGAGGTGGTCACCAACGCCCTGCGCCACACCCGCGGACCACTCCGGCTCAACCTGCGGGTGCAGGATTCCCGCCTGGCGTGCGAGGTCGAGGACACCGAGCCCGCCGGGCCGGTGCGCCACGTCGCGGACACCGACGCGGAGGGCGGGCGCGGGACGGAACTGCTCGACCAGCTCGCGGACGCCTGGGGCAACACCCGGACCCCCACCGGCAAGACCATCTGGTTCGAACTGCGCTCCGCGCCGTCGGACGGCCCGGAGACCGCCTGACCCCCGTCCCGGGTCAGGCCACCCGGTGGCCGTTCTCCAGTTCCGCCGTCCCCGCGCCGTCGGCGAGGACGTCGAGGGCGGCCAGGATGCGGCGGCCGAGGGCGCCGGGCAGGTGGTCGGTGATCTCCTCGGGGGCCACCAGGCGCCAGGACAGCAACTCCTCCTCCTGCAGGCGGATGGCCTTGAGGTCGGCCTCGCTGAGGACCCCGCCGTCGTAGAGGTAGGCGACCAGCGGCGGGCGGTCCACGCCGTGCACCCAGTCCACCGCCAGCAGCCGGCCCGGCTCCCGGTCGAGGCCGATCTCCTCCAGGGTCTCCCGGCGGGCGCCCTGGCGGGGCGTCTCGCCGTCGTCCGACTCGATGGTGCCGCCCGGAAGCGCCCAGCCCTCGCGGTAGTTGGGCTCGACGAGCAGCACCCGCCCGGCGGTGTCCCGGAAGAGCGCGGCGGCCCCGGCGAGGACGCGGGGCAGGCTCGCGATGTACGTGGCGAAGTCAGGCGTCGTGGTCATTCAGGAAGGGTAACCAGCGGCCACCGGGCTACGGCCGGCTCGTCGCCAGGCGCAGGGTGCGTTCGGCCAGCGCACTGATCCGCACGCCGTCGAAGCCGAACACCGCGCTGCGCACCGTGTCCCGCAGCGGGTCCTTCCAGTGGTCCGGGATGGAGGCCGCGCCGGTGAGGACGCCGGCCACCGAGCCCGCCGTCGCCCCGTTGGAGTCGGTGTCGAGACCGCCGCGCACGGTGAGCGCGATGGTCCGGGTGAAGTCCCCGTCGCCGTAGAGCAGTCCGGCCGTGAGCACGGCGGCGTTCGGGACGGTGTGGATCCAGCCCAGCCCGGCCGTCTCCCCGGACACCGTGCTCAGGGTGTCCTCCCAGCTCAGCCGGGTCTCGTGCAGGGACATCACCCGGCGCACGGTCCGGGCCAGCCGGCTGCTCGCCGGGATCACGCCGAGCGCGGTGTCCAGCGCGGCGCGCACGCTCGGGGCGGTGAAGGCCGCGGCGATCAGGGCGGCCGCCCACATGGCGCCGTAGACGCCGTTGCCGGTGTGGGAGAGCACCGCGTCGCGGCGGGCGAGACCGGCGGCGCGGGCGGGGTCGCCGGGGCAGGTCCAGCCGTGCACGTCGGCACGGATCAGCGCGCCGATCCACTCCTGGTACGGGTTGTCGTACGTCGCCGTCACCGGCGGCTTCAGGCCGCTCGCGAGGTTGCGGTACGCCGCCCGCTCGGCCGTGAAGGTCTGCAGGTACGGCAGCCGCAGCAGCCACAGCTCACCGACGTCCTCGGTGGTGAAGCCGAAGCCGTGGGTCTCCAGCAGGTGCAGGCCGAGGATCGCGTAGTCCACGTCGTCGTCCCGGCAGCTGCCGTCGATGCGGCCGCGCACGCAACCGCGCCACTCCGGGCGCAGTACGGCGGTGTCGGCCGCGTCGGCGGGCTCGGGCAGGTAGTCGGTGAGCGGCAGCGCCCCCGCCCGGCGCAGATAGCGGTCGATGCGCTCGCGCGTCCACACCTCGCCCTGCTCGACGGGCTTGCCGAGCATGTTGCCCGCGATCCTGCCGAGCCAGCCGCCGTGGATGCGGTCGGCGAGGGCGGCGGGGTCGACGGGCGGGCCGGTCATGGCTGGGGTCTACCCGTTTTCCCCGGGCGTCTCCCAGCGGCTTCCGAGTGGTTTCGGGGTGGCTTCCCGGCGGATTCCCCGCGGATTCCGGGTGGCTTCCCAGCGGATTCCCAGCGGATCAGGGGCGGCTTCCCAGCGGTTTCCGGGTGGCTTCCCAGCGCCGTCCCAGCCTGCGGCCGGGGCATGGCGGCGGGGCTGTCCTGCGGTTTAGGGTCGCAGCGGCGCGACTGGCCCCGACGTGGGCGGGGCCCGGAGAGCAAGGGGTGGCAAGGTGGCGGACGCTGCAGGCAACGAGACCCGTCGGGTGCTCATCGCCGCGGACAAGTTCAAGGGCTCGCTGACGGCCGTGCAGGTCGCCGAGCGGGTGACGGCCGGGCTGCGCCGGGTCGTGCCCGGTCTCGCGGTGGAAGCGCTGCCCGTGGCCGACGGTGGCGACGGGACCGTGGACGCGGCCGTCGCGGCCGGTTTCGCACGGCACGAGGTCCGGGTCGCCGGGCCGCTCGGCCAGGAGGTGACCGCCGCGTTCGCGCTGCGCGGCGGCACCGCGGTCGTGGAGATGGCGGAGGCCAGCGGGCTGCAGCGGCTGCCGGCCGGTGTCCTCGCGCCGCTCACGGCCTCGACGTACGGCTCCGGCGAGCTGTTGCGGGCCGCGCTGGACGCGGGCGCGCGGACGATCGTGTTCGGTGTGGGCGGCAGCGCCACGACGGACGGCGGCGCGGGGATGCTGACCGCGCTGGGGGCGCGTTTCCTCGACGCGGACGGCGAGCCGGTGCCCCCGGGCGGCGGCGGGCTCGCGGACCTGGCGCGGGCCGACCTGTCCGGGCTGGACCCGCGGCTGTCGTCCGTGGAGCTGGTCCTGGCCAGCGACGTCGACAATCCGCTGACCGGGCCGAAGGGCGCGCCGGCGGTCTACGGCCCGCAGAAGGGTGCCTCGCCGGACGACGTGGCCACCCTGGACGCGGCGCTCGCGCACTTCGCCGAGGTGCTGGAGGCGGAGGCCGGGCCGCGGGCGGCCGAGTACGCCGCGGCGCCGGGCGCGGGTGCGGCGGGCGGCATCGGGTACGGCGCCCTGCTCCTGGGCGCGCGCTTCAGGCCCGGCATCGAGGTCATGCTGGACGTCCTCGGCTTCGCGCCCGCGCTGGAGCGGGCCTCGCTGGTGATCACGGGCGAGGGTTCCCTGGACGAGCAGACGCTGCACGGCAAGGCCCCGGCGGGGGTGGCCGCGGCGGCCCGCGCCGCGGACAAGGAGGTCGTCGCGGTCTGCGGGCGCCTGGCACTCCCGCCGGAGGTCCTCGGCCGGGTCGGCATCCGCCGCGCCTACGCCCTGACCGACGTCGAGCCCGACGTGGCGACGTGCATCGCCGACGCCGGCCCGATCCTGGAGGGTGTGGCGGAGCGCATCGCCCGGGACTTCCTCCGCTGACGGCGCCCGGGCGCGCGGGCCGGTGGGGACCGGGTGCTCCGGGCCCCCACCGGGGAACGCGTCACCGCCGCGCCCTCCTCACCTGCCGCCGATCCCGTCCAGCTCCTCGACCGCGTCGGCGGGCAGGGTGAGGTCCGCCGACGCGATGTTCTCGTGCAGGTGGGACACCGAGGAGGCCGTGGCCGCGCTGCGTGCCCGATGCCGACGATCCGGCGCTGCGGGAGCTGGTCGGTGAGCTGTCGCGACCGGTTCCGCCGGCTGTGGGCCCGCCACGATGTGTCGCCCCGGCGCGGACTGGTGAGGCGGCGACGGCACCGACGGCCTGACGCTGGTGGTCTCCCACGCCGAGCCGGGCGGCCGCAGCACCGAGCTGCTGAGGATCCTCGGCAGCCTCGCCGCACCGGCCCACGAGCAGCGGTCCACCCGTGCCCCGGACAGCGGAAGGGCCCCCGAACCGTGAGGTTCGAGGGCCCTTGCCCGTCGTACGCCGTACACCGCTACGGCAGCTGCGCCGCCCTGGCCTCACGCCGGTTGTCGCGGAAGTTGTTCACCCGGCGAGCCGTGGCGAACAGCGGAATCACCGCGCCCATGACCAGCTGCAGCGCGCAGCCGGTCTGGAGCAGCAGCTGCCCGCTCGGCGCGTCGAAGGCCCAGGCGGCCAGGAGACCCATGGACAGCACGATCCAGGAGAGCATGGCGCCGGCCAGGCGCCCGCGCGGCTTCGGGTACTCCACCCGGCTCACCATCAGCCACGCCGTGCCGAGGATCGCCAGCAGCGTCGCCACGAACGGCAGCTCCAGCAGCACGATCGAGACGACCGTCAGCGCGCCGAACGGCGAGGGCATGCCCTGGAACATGCCGTCCTTCATCGTCACGCACGAGAAGCGGGCGAGTCTCAGCACGACCGCCAGGAGCACCACGATCGCCCCCAGCGCCGCCACCCTCTGGTGCGCGTCGTCGGCGACCATGCCGTAGACCAGGACGAAGTACGCGGGCGCCAGCCCGAAGCTGATCAGGTCGGACAGGTTGTCCAGCTCGGCGCCCATCGGCGACGAGCGCAGCTTGCGCGCGACCAGGCCGTCGAACAGGTCGAAGACGGCCGCGCAGAGCATCAGGATGACGGCCGTGGCGGCGCTGTGCCGCGCCATGCCCATGGACTCGTCGTTGCCCGTCAGGTGCGGGATCAGGATGCCGGTGGTGGTGAAGTACACCGCCATGAAGCCGCACGTGGCGTTGCCCAGGGTGAGGGTGTCCGCTATCGACAGGCGCAGCGAGAGGGGCATCTCCTCCTCGTCGTCCGCCTCGTCCGCCTCGGGCACCCAGCCCGCCTGGGTCTCCGGATCAATCACGGTCAATGCGAGTCACCCCAGCCACGGTCTTCTGTCCGACCTCGACCGCGACCTCCACGCCCTCGGGCAGGTAGAGGTCGACACGCGAGCCGAAGCGGATCAGACCGATTCGGTCGCCCTGCTCGACCTTCGTGCCGCGCGGGATGTAGGGCACGATGCGGCGGGCCACCGCGCCGGCGATCTGGATCATCTCGATGTCGCCGAGTTCGGTGTCGAAATGCCAGACTACGCGCTCGTTGTTCTCGCTCTCCTTGTTGAAGGCGGGAACGAAGCCACCGGGGATGTGCTCGACGGACGTCACCGTGCCCGCGAGGGGCGCGCGGTTGACGTGGACGTTGAGCGGGCTCATGAAGATCGCGACGCGGGTGCGCCCGTCCTTCCAGGGCATGATGCTCTGCACCACACCGTCGGCGGGCGAGATGACGCGGCCCTGGGCGATCTCGCGCTCGGGGTCGCGGAAGAACCACAGCATTCCCGCGGCAAGAGCGGTGGCGGGCACGGCCACGGCCTTGGCCGCGCCGGAGCGGCGGGCGCGGGCCAGGCTGAGGGCTGCGGTGGCGACGGTCGGGAGAAGCCACGGCGATGCTCCGCGCGCGAGGCGTACGCCGGCTCGGCTGTCGCGAGGTGCAGAGGTTTGGCTGTGGGGCATGGATGACCTTCGTAGCGGATGATGCCGCGCAAGACGGGGGACGGCGGCTTTCCGGGGATCGTACCGGTCGGGGGCTACAACTGGGCAAGCCAGCCAGCCGAGTCGGCGGCCGAAGAACGTCTACGGGGTGTGATCTTCTTCTCGAAGAAAACACCCCGTATCCGGACAATCAGCCCTGGAACCGATACTCCTCGAGCAGCCGGCGGCCGATGATCATTTTCTGGATCTCGGCGGTGCCTTCGCCGATGAGGAGCATCGGAGCCTCGCGGTAGAGTCGCTCGATCTCGTACTCCTTGGAGAAACCGTAGCCGCCGTGGATGCGGAAGGCGTCCTCCACGACCTCCTTGCAGTACTCGGAGGCGAGGTACTTCGCCATGCCGGCCTCCAGGTCGTTTCGTTCCCCGGAGTCCTTTTTGCGTGCGGCGTTGACCATCATCGCATGCGCCGCCTCGACCTTGGTGGCCATCTCCGCGAGCTTGAACTGGATGGCCTGGTGCTGGGCGATCGGCTTGCCGAAGGTGTGCCGCTGCTGGGCATACCGGACGCCGAGCTCGAAGGCGCGCTGGGCGACGCCGCAGCCGCGCGCCGCCACGTTGACCCGGCCGACCTCCACGCCGTCCATCATTTGGTAAAAACCTCGGCCGGTGACCCCGCCGAGCACGCGGTCGGCCGGCACCCGCAGGCCGTCCATGATCAGTTCGGTGGTGTCGACACCCTTGTAGCCCATCTTGTCGATCTTGCCCGGAATGGTGAGGCCCGGGCGGACCTCGCCGAAGCCCGGCTCCTTCTCGACCAGGAAGGTGGTCATCGACTTGTGCGGGGCCGTTCCCTCGGGGTGGCCCTCGTCGCTCCGGACGAGGACGGCCACGAGCGAGGACGTGCCGCCGTTCGTCAGCCACATCTTCTGGCCGGTCAGGACGTACTCGTCGCCGTCCTTGACCGCCTTCGACGTGATCGCCGACACGTCCGAGCCCAGGCCCGGCTCCGACATCGAGAAGGCGCCCCGGATGTCGCCGGCCGCCATCCTCGGCAGGAAGTGGTCCTTCTGCTCCTGCGTGCCGTGCTGCTTGAGCATGTACGCGACGATGAAGTGGGTGTTGATGATGCCGGACACGGACATCCAGCCGCGGGCGATCTCCTCCACGCACAGCGCGTAGGTGAGCAGCGACTCGCCCAGGCCCCCGTACTCCTCGGGGATCATCAGACCGAACAGGCCGAGCTCCTTCAGGCCGTCCACGATCTGCTGCGGGTACTCGTCGCGGTGCTCCAGCTCGGTCGCGACCGGAATGATCTCCTTGTCGACGAAGTCCCGAACCGTGGAGACGATCTCCTGTTGGACGTCGGTCAGACCGGCGGTCTGGGCGAGACGGGCCATCGCTTACTTCCCCTGTTCCTTCAGCTCGGGGCGGCCCGGCTGCTCGCCGCCGCGCTCCTTGATGTACGTCTCGGTCGGCACCATGACCTTGCGGCGGAAGACGCACACGAGGGTGCCGTCCTGCTTGTAGCCCTTGGTCTCGACGTAGACGATGCCGCGGTCGTTCTTCGACTTCGACGGCCACTTGTCCAGCACGGTCGTCTCGCCGTAGACGGTGTCGCCGTGGAAGGTCGGCGCCACGTGCTTGAGCGACTCGATCTCCAGGTTGGCGATCGCCTTGCCGGAGATGTCCGGGACGGACATGCCGAGCAGCAGCGAGTAGATGTAGTTGCCCACCACGACGTTCTTGCCGAAGTCCGTCGTCTTCTCGGCGTAGTTCACGTCCATGTGGAGCGGGTGGTGGTTCATGGTGAGGAGACAGAACAGGTGGTCGTCGTACTCCGTGACCGTCTTGCCCGGCCAGTGCTTGTACACCGCGCCGACCTCGAACTCCTCGTAGGTGCGTCCGAACTGCATCGCGCTCAGGCCTCCGGGATCTCGAACTTCGACGTGCGTCGCATGCCGGCCGCACGGCCCTTGCCGGCGATGACCAGGGCCATCTTGCGGCTGGCCTCGTCGATCATCTCGTCGCCGAGCATCGCGGAGCCCTTCTTGCCGCCCGCCTCGGACGTGTAGTACTCGTACGCGTCCAGGATCAGCTCGGCGTGGTCGTAGTCCTCCTGGGAGGGCGAGAAGACCTCGTTGGCGGCGTCGACCTGGCCCGGGTGCAGCACCCACTTGCCGTCGAAGCCGAGCGCGGCGGCGCGGCCGGCCACCTCGCGGAAGCCGTCGACGTTGCGGATCTGCAGGTAGGGACCGTCGATCGCCTGGAGGTTGTTGGCGCGGGCGGCCATCAGGATCTTCATCAGGATGTAGTGGTAGGCGTCCGCCGGGTAGCCGGGCGGCTGCTCGCCCACGACGAGGGACTTCATGTTGATGGAGGCCATGAAGTCGGCCGGGCCGAAGATGATCGTCTCGACGCGCGGGGACGCCTGAGCGATCTCGTTGACGTTGTTCAGGCCCTGCGCGTTCTCGATCTGCGCCTCGATGCCGATCCTGCCGACCTCGAAGCCCATCGTCTTCTCGATCTGGGTCAGCAGCAGGTCCAGCGCGACGATCTGCTGGGCCGTCTGCACCTTCGGCAGCATGATGCAGTCCAGGTTCTGGCCGGCGCCCTCGACCACGGTCACGACGTCGCGGTACGTCCACTCGGTCGTCCAGTCGTTCACACGCACGACCCTGGTCTTGCCCGTCCAGTCGCCCTCGTTGAGGAACTTGACGATGGTGTGCCGCGCCTCGGGCTTGGCCAGCGGCGCGCACGCGTCCTCCAGGTCCAGGAACACCTGGTCGGCCGGCAGGCCCTGCGCCTTCTCCAGGAAGCGGGGGTTCGAGCCCGGTACGGCCAGGCAGGAGCGCCGCGGGCGCAGTCGGTTGACCTGGGGAGCAGGGCTGGTCATGCGGGAACCTCCAGAGGGTCGAGCTTGTTCGCTTTCCGGATCTCGTCGACGATGCGGCCGATGATTCCGGTGATGTCGAAGTCCTTCGGGGTGAAGACGGCGGCCACTCCGGCTTCCTTCAGCTGCTCGGCGTCACCGTTCGGGATGATGCCACCGGCGATCACCGGTATATCTGTGGCACCGGCCACACGGAGCCGTTCCAGCACGTCCGGGACCAGCTGCGCGTGCGAGCCGGACAGGATCGACAGGCCGACCGCGTGCACGTCCTCGGCGAGGGCCGCGTCCACGATCTGCTCGGGCGTCAGCCGGATGCCCTGGTAGACGACCTCGAAGCCGGCGTCGCGGGCGCGGACGGCGATCTGCTCGGCGCCGTTGGAGTGCCCGTCCAGGCCCGGCTTGCCGACCAGGAAGCGCAGGCGGGCGACGCCCAGGTCGCGGGCGGTGGCCTCGACCTTCGCGCGGACCTCGGCGAGCGCCGAGCCGGCCTCGGCGGCGACGGCGACCGGCGCGGAGGAGACCCCGGTGGGCGCCCGGTACTCGCCGAACACCTCGCGCAGGGCCCCGGCCCACTCGCCGGTCGTGACCCCGGCGCGGGCACACTCCAGCGTGGCCTCCATCAGGTTCCCGGTGCCCTTGGCGGCCTCCTTCAGCCGCTCCAGCGCCTTGCAGGGGCGCGGATGGTTGAACGGCGGCTGGTAGCGGGTGTCGCGCCAGCGCCGCAGGGACTCCACGACCCGGGCCTCGACCGCCGGGTCGACCGTCTGGATCGCGGTGTCCAGGTCGGCCGTGAGCGGGTTCGGCTCGGTTCCCTCGAAGATGTTGACGCCGACGATCTTCTCCTGGCCGGACTCGATCCGGGCCCGGCGCTCGGCGTGCGAGGCGACCAGCTGCGACTTCAGGTAGCCGGACTCCACGGCGGCCATCGCGCCGCCCATCTCCTGGATGTGGTCGATCTCCGCGAGGACGTCCTCGACGAGCTGGTCCACCTTCGCCTCGATCACCTTCGAGCCCTCGAAGATGTCGTCGTACTCCAGCAGGTCGGACTCGTAGGCGAGCACCTGCTGGATGCGCAGCGACCACTGCTGGTCCCAGGGGCGGGGCAGGCCGAGGGCCTCGTTCCAGGCCGGCAGCTGCACGGCACGCGCGCGGGCGTCCTTGGAGAGGGTGACCGCCAGCATCTCCAGCACGATCCGCTGGACGTTGTTCTCCGGCTGCGCCTCGGTCAGGCCCAGTGAGTTGACCTGGACGCCGTAGCGGAAGCGGCGCTGCTTGGGGTCCTGGATGCCGTACCGCTCACGCGTGATCCGGTCCCAGATGCGGCCGAAGGCCCGCATCTTGCACATCTCCTCGATGAAGCGGACGCCGGCGTTCACGAAGAAGGAGATGCGCGCGACCACGTCGCCCATGCGCTCCTGCGGCACCTGGCCCGAGTCGCGGACGGCGTCCAGGACGGCGATCGCGGTGGACATCGCGTACGCGATCTCCTGCACCGGCGTGGCCCCGGCCTCCTGCAGGTGGTAGCTGCAGATGTTGATCGGGTTCCACTTCGGCATGTGGGAGACGGTGTACGCGATCATGTCCGTCGTCAGGCGGAGCGACGGCCCCGGCGGGAAGACGTGCGTCCCGCGGGACAGGTACTCCTTGACGATGTCGTTCTGGGTCGTGCCCTGGAGCCTGGTGATGTCCGCGCCCTGCTCCTCGGCGACGACCTGGTAGAGCGCCAGCAGCCACATGGCGGTGGCGTTGATGGTCATCGAGGTGTTCATCTGCTCCAGGGGGATGTCCTGGAACAGCCGGCGCATGTCGCCGAGGTGCGCGACGGGCACGCCGACCCGGCCGACCTCGCCGCGGGCGAGGATGTGGTCGGGGTCGTAGCCGGTCTGTGTCGGCAGGTCGAACGCCACCGACAGGCCGGTCTGGCCCTTGGCGAGGTTGCGCCGGTACAGCTCGTTGGACGCCTCGGCCGTGGAGTGGCCGGCGTACGTCCGCATGAGCCACGGACGGTCCTTCTGACGCTCTGTCATCTGCGGCCCTCAGACGTTCCGGAAGCGGTTGATGGCGTCGATGTGCTTGGCACGCGTCTCCTCGTCGCGCACGCCGAGGCCCTCCTCGGGTGCGAGGCACAGCACGCCCACCTTGCCCTGGTGCAGGTTGCGGTGCACGTCGTAGGCGGCCTGGCCGGTGTCCTCCAGGGAGTACACCTTCGACAGCGTCGGGTGGATCCTGCCCTTGGCGACGAGGCGGTTGGCCTCCCAGGCCTCGCGGTAGTTGGCGAAGTGGGAGCCGATGATGCGCTTGAGCGACATCCACAGGTAGCGGTTGTCGTACTCGTGCATGTACCCCGAAGTGGAGGCGCAGGTGGTGATGGTGCCGCCCTTGCGGGTGACGTAGACGCTCGCGCCGAAGGTCTCGCGGCCCGGGTGCTCGAAGACGATGTCGATGTCCTCGCCGCCGGTGAGCTCGCGGATGCGCTTGCCGAAGCGCTTCCACTCCTTGGGGTCCTGGGTGTGCTCGTCCTTCCAGAACCGGTAGCCCTCGGCGGTGCGGTCGATGATCGACTCTGCGCCCATCGAACGGCAGATGTCCGCCTTCTGCGGCGAGGAGACGACGCAGATCGGGTTGGCGCCGCCGGCCAGGGCGAACTGGGTGGCGTAGGAGCCCAGGCCGCCGCTCGCGCCCCAGATCAGCACGTTGTCGCCCTGCTTCATGCCGGCGCCGTTGCGGGAGACGAGTTGGCGGTAGGCGGTGGAGTTGACCAGGCCCGGGGCCGCGGCCTCCTCCCAGCTCAGGTGCGCCGGCTTCGGCATCAGCTGGTTCGACTTGACCAGGGCGATCTCGGCGAGGCCGCCGAAGTTGGTCTCGAAGCCCCAGATGCGCTGCTCGGGGTCGAGCATCGTGTCGTTGTGGCCGTCGGAGGACTCCAGCTCGACCGACAGGCAGTGCGCGACGACCTCGTCGCCCGGCTTCCAGGCGTTGACGCCGGGGCCGGTGCGCAGCACGACGCCCGCGAGGTCGGAGCCGATGACGTGGTAGGGCAGGTCGTGCCGCCTGGTCAGCTCGCTGAGCCTGCCGTAGCGCTCCAGGAAGCCGAACGTCGGCAGCGGCTCGAAGATCGAGGTCCACACCGAGTTGTAGTTGACCGAGGAGGCCATCACGGCCACCAGGGCCTCGCCCGGGCCGAGCTCGGGCACGGGGACCTCGTCGAGGTGGAGCGACTTGCGCGGGTCCTTGTCGCGGGTCGCGAGGCCCGCGAACATCTCCGTCTCGTCCTTGTGCACGGTGATCGCGCGGTACGACTCGGGGATCGGCAGGGCGGCGAAGTCGGCGGACGTGGCGTCCTTCGACTGGATCGCGTCCAGGATGTCCTTCACGGTCACGGTGTTGCCTCCGGCGGTGAGCGCCCTGAGGGAGGGGCGCTGGGGGATCGTCGGTGCTGCGATGAGTGCTGCTGAGGGTTGTTCTGGGATGTGCCGTCGGTCCGGCTCGGTGGTGCTTCGGCAGCGCTTTGTGGCGCGAGAGGTTGCCTGTGACGCAGGCGTCCGGGCGCGGGGGCCATGGCCCTTGGGGACAGCCGGCGAGCGAACGGTCTCTGCTCGCCGGCCGCCCGGACACCTTCAACGTATGACACCGCGTGTCAGCTGACAAGGCACTGAGTGCCAGAACTTGCTCTCAGATGAAATCTTTACGTAACAAATGAGCGATGATCGATCGAACGGGGCCTGAAATCCCCCGGAAAACGGCCCCTGACATGGCAAAACGGCCACCCCGAGGGGTGGCCGTCATCACATGACCGGTGTGACCGGGAAGGCCGCCTCAGCGGTCCTTCAGTGCCTCTTCGATGGTCCGCATGACCTCTTCCAGCGGAGCGTCGGTGCGGGCGACGGTGACGAGCACCTCGCCGTGCGCCGAGGCCGTCGCCGGCGCCGTGGCGGCCGGCTTGGGGGCCGGGCCGCGGCCGGCTCCGATGCCGCTGCCGAAGGTCTTGCGGACGATGGCGAAGGCGTGGTCGAGCTGCGCCTCGACGTCGCCCCGGCCGTCCGCCCGCAGCCAGCGCCGCAGCACGTGGTTGTGGGCGGTGACGACCGCGGAGGCGGCGACCTCGGCCAGCAGCGGGTCGTCGTTGGCGTCGTCGGCGTGCGCGTGCTCGTCGAAGTGGCCCAGCAGATAGCGGGTGAACAGGCGCTCGTAGCGGGCCACCGAGGCGATCTCCGCCTCGCGCAGGGTGGGCACCTCGCGCGTGAGCTTGTAGCGGGCGACCGAGATGTCCGGTGCGGACGCGTACATCCGCATGACTTCCTTGATGCCGCGGCACACGGTGTCGAGCGGGTGCTCGTGCGCCGGGGCGGCGTTCAGGACCGCCTCCGCGCGGATCAGCGTGTCGTCGTGGTCCGGGAAGATCGCCTCTTCCTTGGAGCGGAAGTGGCGGAAGAAGGTGCGGCGGGCGACGCCGGCCGCCGCCGCGATCTCGTCGACCGTGGTGGCCTCGTACCCCTTGGTCGCGAACAGCTCCATCGCTGCGGCCGCCAGTTCCCGGCGCATCTTGAGCCGCTGGGCGGCGGCGCGACTGCCTGCGGCACTTTCCGGCGCGTCGGGCGTAGCTGGTGTACGTGAGGACTTGGCGGGCTGGGACATGACCCGAACGTACTGCATGTGCGCAGTTCGATGCGCAGGTCCGGGGTTTCCCCCGCCCGTGAGGGGCGGGGGACCCGCGGCCGGATCGAGGAGCCCGCCCCAGTCCGTCTCCGCCTCGGACCAGTCGCCGACGCCGTCAGCGGCGGGCATACTCGCGGAAGCCGCGGCCGGTCTTGCGGCCCAGGCAGCCCGCGGCCACCAGGTGCTCGAGCAGCGGGGCCGGGGCGAGACCCGGGTCGCGGAACTCGCGGTGCAGCACCTTCTCGATCGCCAGCGAGACGTCCAGGCCGACCACGTCGAGCAGCTCGAACGGGCCCATCGGGTAGCCGCCGCCGAGCTTCATGGCCGCGTCGATGTCGTCCAGCGAGGCGTAGTGCTCCTGGACCATCTTGATCGCGTTGTTGAGGTAGGGGAACAGCAGCGCGTTCACGATGAAGCCGGCGCGGTCGCCGCAGTCCACCGCGTGCTTCCTGATCCTGCCGCAGACCTCGCGGACGGTCGCGTGCACGTCGTCGGCGGTCAGCACGGTCCGCACGACCTCGACCAGCTTCATGGCCGGGGCCGGGTTGAAGAAGTGCATCCCGATGACGTCCTGCGGGCGCGAGGTGGCGCGGGCGCAGGCGACGACGGGCAGCGAGGAGGTGGTGGTGGCCAGGACCGCGCCCGGCTTGCAGACCTTGTCCAGCGCCTGGAACAGCTGCCGCTTGATCTCCAGGTCCTCGGCGACCGCCTCGACGGCCAGGTCGACGTCCGCGAAGGCCTCGTAGGAGCCGGCCGGGGTGATCCGGTCCAGGGTCTGCGCCGCGGCCTCGGCGGTCATCCGGCCCTTGTCGACGGAGCGGGAGAGCGACTTGCCGATTCGGGCCTTGGCGGCCTGCGCCTTCTCCTCGCTGCGGGCGGCCAGGACGACGTCGTAGCCCGCCTTGGCGAACACCTCGGCGATGCCGGAGGCCATGGTGCCGGAGCCGGCGACGCCGACGGAGCGGACCTCGCGCCCGGCGGCGGCCGAGCCGCCCCCGGCCGGGGTCAGCGCGTCCGGCACGACCCTGGCGCTGCCCGGCGCCTCGTAGGTGTAGAAGCCGCGCCCGGACTTGCGGCCGGTCAGGCCCGCCTCGCTGAGCTGCTTCAGGATGGGCGCCGGGGCGTGCAGCCGGTCGTGGGACGCGGCGTACATGGCCTCCAGGACCGTGCGCGCGGTGTCGATGCCGATCAGGTCCAGCAGCGCGAGGGGGCCCATGGGCAGGCCGCAGCCGAGCCGCATCGCCGCGTCGATGTCCTCGCGGGAGGCGTAGCGGGCCTCGTACATCGCGGCGGCCTGGTTGAGGTAGCCGAAGAGCAGCCCGTCCGCGACGAAGCCGGGGCGGTCGCCGACCGAGACGGGCTCCTTGCCCAGCTCGATCGCCAGGTCCGTGACGGTGGCGACGGCCTGCGGCGCGGTCAGCACGGAGGAGACGATCTCGACCAGCTTCATGGCCGGCGCCGGGTTGAAGAAGTGCAGGCCCAGCACGCGCTCGGGGCGGGCGGAGTCGGCGGCGAGCCGGGTCACGGACAGGGCGTTGGTGCCGGTCGCGAGGATCGTCTCCGGGCGGACGATGCCGTCCAGCTCGCGCAGGACCTGGTGCTTGATCTCGTACGACTCCGGGACCACCTCGATGACGAGGTCGGCGCCGGCCGCCGCGCTCAGGTCGGTGGCGGTGCGCACCCGGGCCAGTGCCTCGGCGCGCTCCTGCTCGGTGAGCCGGCCGCGCTCCACGCAGCGCGCGGTGGAGGCCTCCAGGGCGGTGAGGGACCGTGCGGCCTGGGCCTGGCTGATGTCGATGCCGATCACCTCGCGGCCGGCCTTCGCGAGGACCTCGGTGATGCCGGTGCCCATGGTGCCGAGGCCGACGACGGCGATCGTCTTGAGCGGGGACAGAGAGGTGTCGGACAGGGGAGTGGCCATCGCGGGACTCCAGAAATGAGGGTGACGACGAGGAACGCTCCGGGTGCGCCGGGGGCGCACCGCGGTGCGGGAAGGAGTGCGGGTGTTGCCGGGCTGCAAGCGCACACGCCCGGTGCCGGTGCCGTTTGCGCGCACACGCCCGGCAGCGGCGATGTTCCGACCGGCTCTGTCCCGAAGCCTGGTCGTCCGGCGGTACACGGAGTACCGGACCGACAGCTCACGACGGCCGCGTCACCAGACCGTCGCCAGCACAGTGCGAGAGGGTTGCTCGCTCGTATGAGGTTAACTCGCGGGTAACGAGCGCGCCAGCCCCCGAGCCGGATCCGACTTTGTGATCTGGCTCCCTCGCCCGGCGCGACGCCCCTACGCTGGTGTTCGTGGACGAAGAGTTGCGATCGCTCACGGAACGCTCACGGCAGGAGTCGCGCGGCTCGGCGGCGTTCGACCGCCTGCTGGCGACGAAGGACCACGACGAACTCGCGGAGGTGCTCACCGCGCCCGGACAGCCGCTGTGGGCCAGGGAACTGGCCGCGTTCCGGCTGGGCGTCGCGGGCGACCGGCGCGCCTTCGAGTCCCTGGTGCTCCTCCTCAACCACCGCGACCCGCCCCGCTGTGCCTCCGCCGCGCACGCCCTCGCCCGCCTCGGCGACCCCCGCACGGCCCGCGCGGCCGCCGCCCTCGCCACCAACGAACTGCGGGTGGCCTACGCCCTGCACCCGGTACGGCTCCTGGCGGAGCTGCGCGCCCCCGAGTCCGCGCCCGCGCTGATCACCACGCTGGAGCGCCGGCTGCGCCCGCACGACCCCTACCGGCGGGTCGCCCTCGCCTGCGTCGAGGGCCTGGGCGCCCTCGGCGACCCCCGCGCCCGGCGCGTGCTGAAGGAGGCCCTCGCCCACCCCGCGCTCGCGGAGGCGGCGGTGCACGCGCTGGCCCGGCTTCCGCAGGAGGAGCAGGCCAGGTGACGCCCGGTCAGCCGCGCAGCTCCTTGGCGTAGCGCACCTCGGGCACCGGCACGCCGTCCACCACGAACGGCTCCTCGGCCCCGTCCGGCCGGTATCCGGCGCGCTCGTAGAAGCGGCGGGCCGGGGTGTTCTCCCTGAGCACCCACAGCAGCATGCGCGGGTGACCTTCGCGCTGCCGCTCGGCCCGCTCCAGCAGCGTCCGCCCCACGCCGCTGCCCAGCTGCGCGGGGTCGACGTAGATCGCGTACAGCTCGGCGTCCGGAGTCGTCCCAGCTTCGTCGTCCCGGTACGGCCCGTGCGCCGCCCAGCCGACGACCTCGCCCGCGCGTTCGGCGACCAGGTCCACCACCGAGCCGTCCGCCTGCGCGAACCGGGCCCGCCGCCGCTCGGCGTCCCGGGCCACGCTGAGCGCGTCGAGGTACGCCTGCGGCATGAGCCCGCGGTAGGCATGCTGCCAGCCGCGTATGCGGATCTCCGAGACGCGGTCGCAGTCGGCGAGGGTCATGGAGCGGATGAGGATCGGCCGGTCGTCCATGACGGCACCCTAAGGAACCGCCTGCCCGGCGCGCGGCGCGCCCCCTTGGCCGGTGCGCCGGGCGAGCGCTCAGCCCCGGAAGCCGAGCAGGCCGTGCAGCGCCGAGCCGCCGGACGCCGTCGACGCCGCCTTCCCCGACAGGGGCTTGGGGTCGGGCGACTTCTCGCACACCGCGTCGGCAACGCCGCGGCCGCGCGGCACCGTGCCGTCGGCCAGATAGGCGGACAGATACCGGTCCAGGCAGGCGTTGCCGCTCAGCGTGATGCCGTGGTTGCCGCCGCCCTCCTCGACCACCAGGCTGGAGCCGGCCAGCAGCCGATGCATCGTCACCCCGCCGGTGTACGGGGTCGCCGCGTCGCCCGTCGCCTGGAACAGCAGCGTCGGCGGCAGCTTGCCGTTGGCGACGTTCACCCGCTGCGTCCGCTGGGTCGGCCAGAACGCGCACGGCGCGTTGTACCAGGCGTTGTTCCAGGCCATGAAGGGCGACTTCGCGTACACCCCCCAGGTGTCGCGCTCCCAGCGCGCCCAGTCGTGCGGCCAGGCGGTGTCCCGGCACTGCACGGCCGTGTACACGCTGTAGCCGTTGTCTCCGGAGGCGTCCACGGCGCCGAACTTCCGGTACGCCTCCAGCAGTTGCTCGGTCTTGCCGCCGTGGACGTAGGAGGCGAACGCCTGGGCCAGGTAGGGCCAGTAGCCGTCGTAGTAGCCGCCGGGGATGAAGGTGTCCTCCAGTTCGGAGGCGCCGACCAGGCCCCCGGCCGGCTTCCTGGCCAGGGCCGCCCGCATCGCGTACCACTCGGCCTCGACCTTCGCGGGGTCCCTGCCGAGCCGGTACGTGTCGTCGTACTTGGCGATCCAGGCCATCAGCGCGCGGTGGCGGCTGTCGAAGGCGTGGTCCTGGCCGAGGTTGTCCCGGTACCACACGCCGGTCGGGTCGACGATCGAGTCCAGCACCAGGCGGCGGACCCGCTCGGGGTACAGCTTGGCGTAGACCGCGCCGAGGTAGGTGCCGTACGAGTAGCCGAAGTAGCTGATCCGCTGAGCGCCGAGGGCCTGGCGGACGGCGTCCATGTCCCGCACGGCGCTGACGGTGTCGATGTACGGCAGCACGTCGGCGTACCGGCGGCCGCAGGCGGCGGCGAAGGACTTCGCGCGCCGCAGGTTCGCCTGCTCCAGCGCCGCCGTGGCCGGCACGGTGTCCGGGCGCACCGGCGTGAAGTGGCCGGACGCGCAGTCCAGGGCCGGGGTGCTCCGGCCGACCCCGCGCGGGTCGAAGCCGATGACGTCGTACTGGGCCGCGACGCTCCGGGGCAGCGCGGAGGCCACGAATCCGGCGAGCGTGAGACCGCTGCCGCCGGGGCCGCCGGGGTTGACCAGCAGCGGGCCCTGGGAGGTCTGCGCGGTGTGCGGGACGCGGGACAGGGCGAGCGTGATCTGCCGGCCCGACGGGTTCGCGTGGTCCAGCGGCACCTTCAGGGACGCGCACTGCAGGGTGGGGTAGTCGGTGGTGCCGCACTTCTTCCAGGCGAGCCGCGCCGGCGGGGTGGCCTGGGCGGGGACGGCGGTGAACGAGCCCGCCACGATGGCGGCGGCTGCGCACAGCACGGCTGCGCGAGTTCTCATGGGGCCTCCCGGGACGGAGGGTTTCGGCGAACCGCGAGGATCACGGTTCTCGCCGCATCGTCCCGGAGCGGGGGCCCTGAAGAACGTCTTTCGGCGATAGTTGACCCAATTGGGCCGTGGGATGCGCTCTAACGCTCCCCGGGCGCGGTCACATGAGGGTGAGCTGGGTCGGTTCGGCCGCGGCCGGCGGCTCGGCCGGCCGTGCGGGGCGGATCCGGCGGGGCAGTCCCGCGTGCGTGGGCCCGATGCCGTACTCCTGCGCCAGCTCGTGCACCTGACGGGTGATCCGGCGCTGGTACCACGTGGGCGCGTAGGCGCCCTGCGCGTACAGCCGCTCGTAGCGCCGCACCAGGTGCGGGTGGTGCTGCCCGAGCCACGCCATGAACCACTCCCGCGCGCCGGGGCGCAGATGCAGCACCAGCGGGGTCACCGAGGTGGCCCCGGCTTCCGCGATGGCCCGCACCGTCGCGCGCAGTTGGGCCGGTTCGTCGCTCAGGAAGGGGATCACCGGCGCCATCAGCACCCCGCAGCCGATGCCGTGCTCGCCGAGGGTGCGTACGACGTCCAGCCGGCGCTCGGGCGCGGGCGTCCCCGGCTCCACCGTGCGCCACAGCACGGGGTCCAGGAAGCCGACCGAGACCGAGATGCCGACGTCGGTCACCTCCGCCGCCCGCACCAGCAGGTCCAGGTCGCGCAGGATCAGGGTGCCCTTGGTGAGGATCGAGAACGGGTTGGCGTGCTCGGTGAGGGCGGAGACGATGCCGGGCATCAGCCGGTAGCGGCCCTCGGCGCGCTGGTAGCAGTCGACGTTCGTGCCCATCGCCACGTGGTCGCCCTGCCAGCGGCGGGAGGCGAGCTGGCGGCGGAGCACCTCGGGGGCGTTCACCTTCACCACGATCTGGCTGTCGAAGCCGATGCCCGTGTCGAGGTCGAGGTAGCTGTGCGTCTTGCGGGCGAAGCAGTACACGCACGCGTGGGTGCAGCCCCGGTACGGATTGACCGTCCATTCGAACGGCATGCGCG
Source organism: Streptomyces sp. AF1A (assembly GCF_047340315.1). NCBI lineage: Bacteria > Bacillati > Actinomycetota > Actinomycetes > Kitasatosporales > Streptomycetaceae > Streptomyces > Streptomyces sp. AF1A. Next base: position 23,318 of record NZ_JBLEBI010000038.1, on the reverse strand, counting down.
AGGCCCCCGGCACCCGGTTGAGGACCGAGCGGGCGCGCACCTCGTGGAAGGTGATCCCTGCGAACTCGGGCGTATCGAACGTGCGTGTGGTGACGGCGTCCGCGCCGAACAGCGCGGCCTCGGCGGCCCGGCCGTGTTCGGCGGGCTCCCCGGACTCCACTGTGAGGTTCTCCCAGCGCATGACCCCTCCTCGGTAGCAGTCCTCACACAATAGAACATGTGTTCCCATGATCGTGCGACTCCCGATGCGGGGGGCCGGGCGCACCGCCGACATACCGGCCGCCAGGCTGGTCGCCGACGCTGCCGCCGAGCACGGCGGTGCCCTGAAAGCCGAGCGGGTCCGGCACGGCCGGCAAGCCGTCGCTGCTCGACGAGCCCGGCTCTGCCGCGGAAGCCGAGAGGGTCCGTCGCGCGGCGTCCGAGCGGAACGGGCTCATGTCCGCCGACCAGGCCGTCGCGGCCCTGCGCGACGCCGGTGAGGGAGGTGGGCCGAGCAGCGCACCGTCCTCGCAGAGCAACTCGGCGATGAACCTCGCCGCCTACGTGGGCGAGCGCGTGGTGGCAGTACTGTGCCGTCTGCTCGACACGGAGATCGAGGCCTCCGGGCCGTGTGGCGAGCTGGTCAAAGCCCGCACCGAGGTGCGTCCGGGCAGATGCCGGGCTACTGCTGGACATCCGCGGCGAGCAGGCCGGCCGCACCAGGTCGGGCCCTGCGAGCGGAGACGCTGCGCATCGCCGCGTCAGCCCGGGTAGGCCTCGCTCGCCCAGCAGTTTGTGCCGCGCCGCATCCACCCGCCGATTCAGCGCCATGTGCATCCGGTGTGCGGTCACCGTCAGCAGCACGAACAGCACCTTGGCGATCAGGCCAAGGACCGATACGCCACTTGCGCCGGCTGCGGATGCAATGAACAGCATGAGGAGGTCTCCGGCCGGCTACGCGAACCAGATCCCGCGCTTCTCCGCGCTCACGGCCTTCTGTACATCGCTGTAGCTGGGCATCGATCCCCCGGAGCTTGAGTTGTCCGGGCACTGAGGCGTCACGTACGCATGGGGTGAAGGCGGTGTACTCGAACCGCCCACGGAGCAGCTGCCGCAGCGATCTCCGCCTGCACCGTCGCAGCGCCGGGTCGCTCAGCCGCACCTGCGGCAACAGGTCCCGTCAGGGCGGCCCGTGCGAACCCGGGTCCGGGAGGGGCAGAGCCCAAACCCACACAATGCAGGTCAAACGAAGCGGCGGGTTCTGGGGTCCAGCTTCCCGAGGGTGCACATCCAGAACATCATGTCGATCATGCCGAAGCAGAGCCGCAGGGGCAGCCGGACAAGGGAAATGGCAAGGCCGATCACCGGACTCCTTCCGAAGCGTTCTTGAGACTGAGATGGCCGCCCGACTGGTCAACGACGGCAGCCGGGCGGCTCGTTGCCCCTACGGTCTACTTGTAGAAGACGGCCACTCCGCCGTGGTGCGAGCAGGCGCCCTGGTGGTGGGCGGCGTACGAGTAGGTGCCGTCGTTGCAGCGGGCGGTAGCGCCGTTGCCCGCGCCGACGGAGCCTCCCGACGAGCTGGAGCCGCCGCTCCCGGACGACCCGCCCGACGAACTCCCCCCGCTGCCCGAACCCGCAGCCGCTGCGTGCGCGGTCACGGTCACCTTCACCTTGACCGTCTTCGTCGCCGTGACCGTCGGAGCCGGCTTCGGTTGCGCGGTCTCCGTGGCCGTGGCCGTGGCGGTGACCGTCGCCACCGGCCGCACCTTGTCGGCCGCCGGTTTTGCGTCGGTCCCGTTGTTCTGGCCGCCGGCACCGGCGCCGATGCCGAGAAGGAAGGCGAAGCCGACGGCGGGCAGCACGAACCGCTTCCGAGCCCACCGCGGAACGGTGCGTATGGGCGGTTGCGGTGGCGGTGGCGGCATGTACGGGTAGCTCATGAGTCCCCCCAGGGTGCGTGGAGGGGCAAGACGGTAGCGGCAGGTGTGACGCCCATGTGGAGATTTCGTGTAGCAGTCACACATTCGTGACCCGAAGAGGCGGGGCAGCCCGGAGTCGCGGCAGGCTCCGCGAACCGTCAGGACGCTGGTCACCCACCGGAGGAGCGGCGCCGCCACCGGTGGGAAACTCTCCGCACGAAACGCCTGCTTCCACCTGCCCGACACAGACCGAGACCTCTACCTGGCCAACCTGGCTCCCGGCGCTGACATCGACCATCGAGGCACCTCCTTCACCGAAGGCCTAGTGGACCAGCTCCTCAGCGCGCTCCGTGATCCCAGCACCGGCAAACCTCACCTCGGCGCCACCCAGTTCCGCGAGGCGCAGTTCTCCGGCGACGCCATGTTCGACGGGGCGCAGTTCTCCGGCGACGCCGTGTTCGACGGGGCGCAGTTCTCCGGCGACGCCCACTTCAAGACGGCGCACTTCATCGGCGACGCCATGTTCAACTGGGCACAGTTCACTGGCTGCGCCATGTTCAACCGGGCGAAGTTCGCCGGCGATGCTTGGCTTCTAGAGGTGCAGTTCTCCGGCGACGCCATCTTCAACTGGGCGCAGTTCTCCGGCGACGCCGTGTTCAATGTGGCGCAGTTCGCGACCAGCGCCAACTTCCAGGAGTCGCAGTTCTCCGGCGACGCCATGTTCGACGGTGCGCAGTTCACCAGCAGGGCCGGGTTTTACAAAGCGCAGTTCACGAGCAGCGCCTTGTTCATGAAAGCGCAGTTCTCCGGGGTCGCCGCATTCGACGGGGCGCAGTTCTCCAGCGCCGCCTCGTTTGACGGGGCGCGGTTCTCCGACACCGCTTCGTTCTACGAGGCGGCCTTTGAACGTGCGTCGGTGTTGGGGCCGTTGGTGTGCGCGGGGCAGGTGGTGTTGTCAGGTGCGGTGTTCGGCCTGCCGGTGACGTTGGAGATAGCGGCGCGGAGGGTGGTGTGTGAGCGGACGCGGTGGGAGTCGACAGCGGCCGTGCGGGTGCGATACGCGGCCGTGAACCTCAGTCACGCGGTCCTGACCGCCCCCGCCGCGGTCCTCACCCCTCCCACCCCCTTCATCCACCACGGCACGGCTGTGAGTGAGGATCTTCTAGCCAACCCAGGCCTGCAACCAAGCCCCTCGGCGCGGGTGCGGCTTGCGTCAGTGCAGGGCGTAGATGCCGCGCACCTGGTGCTGACCGACATGGACCTGACCGACTGCCTGTTCTCCGGCGCCTTTCACCTCGACCAGATTCGCCTGGAGGGAAGCACCACCTTCTCCGGCGCCCCCACCGGCTGGCATCGTCGCGGCGTACGACTCGTTCACTTCACCCGTCGGCGTGTCCTCGCAGAGGAACACCACTGGCGTGCGCAGACCGCCGGCCAGCCGACCCTTCCTCCGGGCAGTACGCCCCCGGAAGATCAGTGGCGTCCTGGCCCGCATCACTCCGACCCCGGGCTCACCCCCGACCCGGAGGACGTGGCCGCACTGTACCGGCAGCTCCGGAAGGCCTTCGAGGACGGCAAGAACGAACCCGGCGCCGCCGACTTCTACTACGGCGAATGCGAGATGCGTCGCCACGACCGCACCGGTACCCCGCCCGGCGAGCGCCGTCTGCTATGGGCGTACTGGCTCCTGTCCGGCTACGGCCTGCGCGCCGCCCGCGCCTTCACCTGGCTGCTCGCGGCCATGAGCGTGACGGTGCTGCTGCTCATGGGCTTCGGGTTGCCGGCCCACGACCCCGACCCGGCCACCACGGGCACTGTCCACGGCAGCAAGATCACCCTGAACACCAGCACACCCGATCCCGCCCTCAACGGCGGCTGGGCCCAGCGCATGACATGGCCACGCGCCGAGAAGGCCACCCGTGTCGCCGTCAACTCCGTGATCTTCCGCTCCTCCGGCCAGAACCTCACCACCCTCGGCACCTACATAGAGATGGCCTCCCGCTTGCTGGAGCCGACCCTGCTCGCTCTGGCCGCACTCGCCGTACGCGGCCGCATCAAACGCTGACCACCGCACGGAGAGGATGAACCCGTGACCACCGAGCGCTTCACCGTCCGAGTCCTGCTGCTGTTAGGCGACCAGGCCGAGCTGGTCGCCGCCGACGTGCCGCCGGAGCAGCGCGCCGAGCCGGAGCGCTACCCGGCCGCCGACATCGCGGCGGCCGTCGGCGTCCCGGTCGGTGACCTGCCCGGCATGCGGCTGACGGCCGAGGTCGGCGCGGACGGCCGGCTGTCGGGCTGGCAGCTCACCTAGTCGGACGGGCCGGCTCACGCGCTGCCCTCAACGGCGCCCCGCATACAGGTCACGCACTCGCGCTGTTAGGACCTCGTAGGCGTGCCTCGCGGTGGACGTCACCGTTCGTGAACCCTGGCAGCCGCGCAGCCTCCGGCTCAGGCGGTGGCGCCAAAGGGTCGCAGAAGGGCGTACGGTGGGGCGTTAGGCTCCCGCCCATGAGTGACTTCGTGCAGGTATCCACAGCAACGCCCACTCGTGATCAGGCTGTTGAGCTGGCGCGGTCCATCGTCAGTGAGCGGCTGGCGGCAGGCGCTCAGATCATCGGTCCCGTCATCTCTGCCTTCTGGCACGACGGCGAGTTCGGCACAGGCGAGGAATGGCGGCTGCTGCTGAAGACCACCGCGGCGCGGTACCCGCAGCTGGAAGCTCACATCCTCAAGCACCATCCCTGGCAGAATCCCGAGCTTGCTGCCGTACCCATCGCGGCCGGGTCCAAGGGCTGCCTGGACTGGATCGCCGCCAACACCACGCGGGGCGAATAGGGCATCAAGCCGAGGCGGCCTTCTCCAGGACATCGGCGACCGCGGAGAGTCCATGGTGCGGACGCAACTGATCGACGAGCGGGGTGAGGCGCTGCCGGGGGCGGACCGAGGCGACCTCGGCGGACAGGTCGAGCGCGCGACCGGTCACCTTGGCCGCCTGTTCGACTTCACCGGCGCGCAGATACGAAGCGGCCAGCCACGACAGGTACAGGCTTTTGTCGCGCGCATGGGTGTCGTCGTAGCGGCTCAGCGCCTTCTCCAGCACGGGCACGGCACGTAGCGGTCTGCGCAGTTCCGTCCAGCAGCGCCCCGTCATGATCTGCAGTTCGGTGGCGTCCACCCAGGCCACCCAGTCAGGCTGCGGCTCGCCGTCGGCTTCTGCGAGGGCCTCCTGAGCGGCGTCCAGGGCGCGTTCCGTCTCGGTGCTGCGCCCAGCGACGGCGTACGCCCAAGCGAGGCGCTCGTTCAACAGCGCGCGTACCCCTGGCGGGGCATCGCGGCCGGCTTCCTTGACCGAGCGGGCCGCCGTCTCCGCCCCGGCGTCACGGTTGGCCGTCTGATAGGCGAGGAACGCGAGGGCGTTCCCGGCGAGCGCCGAGTCCCCGGCCCCGGTGGCCGCGTGGTGGCTGGCCTTGTACAGGCTCGCGGCATCAGCTGTACGGCCGGCGTCGAAAGCTGCCCATCCGGCCTGCTGGGCTTGCTCGGCGAGCACCGACAACAGGTTGCGCCTCGTTGTCTCACTGTGGCTACGGTCGCGGATCAGGGCTTTGGTGTACTGGTACTCGCTGACGTAGACCCGGTAGGTGTCGCCGCCGCCGAGGACGTCGTCCAGGCGGCGAAGGCGCGCGGTCCGCTCACGCAGCAGCTGGGGGTAGTCGCTTCCGATCGTCCGACCGACTGGGGGCCGGGTGAGGGTGGGAAGGCCGGCCGCCAGGCCGACTGCCACTGAGGTCTTGAAGAACTGCCTGCGCCGCAAGTCGTCTCCGTCTCCGTCAGCGGCAAGGGTGGCGGCTTCCCACTCGCGGGGTGCGAGGCCGAGCATGTGTCCGGGGATGCGGAGCGCATCAGCGATCTGTGCGATCTTCTCGAAGGTAGTCACGCTTCCCTGTCCGCGGGCCAGTTCGCCGACCCGGTTCGGCTTGATGTCGCACTCCGCCGCGATCTTTGAGTAGCTGATCCTTGCCTCGCTGCGTGCCAGTAAGAAGACGGTCCCGAAATCATGCGAGGCGAGGGCGGCCTGCATGTCCGCGCGCTCCAGAAGCTCACGCGGCAACGCAGTCGGCGGTTCGTAACCGATCATCAGACGCCCTCGTCGTGCAGTGACAGCCCCTCGTACTGGTCTGCCACCAAGCCTACCCACCATGGGTATACCTGCGGCGGGCAAGCGAAGGACTCCCTGAGGCTGGAGTGTTGATGCACAGACCCCGGCGAGGTGGTGAGACCTCCCGGGGCATGGCCAACGCTCAAACCAGTGAGGGAGCGTCGACATGACGAACGGTACCGCCCGGCCCCCGTCGAAGACACGGGGCGGCGGGATGACGATGCGGGTCTACGCCGTGAACCGCGCCGGCACCATCACCCAGGACCGCGGCACGGTCACCGTGGCGTACGGCAACCAGCCGATGCCGGTCGGCCTCGGCACGGCCTTCCCGCCGTGCGGCTGCCTGCGCTGCCGGACCCGGCAGGCGGTGTGCCAGTGAACGCGGCAGTACGCAACGGCAGCCTCACGGCCCCGGTGGACGTCGCGGCGATGCGCGAGACCGCCGCCAAGCTGCTCGGCCCGGACGACGGGCCCGACGCGCTTCCGCCCGCACCCGGAGAGCTGGGCACGCTCACCGCGCTGCTGTGCGGCCACCTGCAGTTGCTGATTCCCGAGGTGGAGGCGAAGGCCGGGCGGCTGCCGAAGGACAGCCCCGCCCGGTACTGCGCGCGCGCCTGCGTCGGTGAGGCCCGCCGCAAGCTCGGCGTCGGCGACGGCTCGACACCGGCTGTGCGCGTCTCCGTGGCCCGCAAGCTCGCCCGCTGCGTCAACGCGCTTTGCCGCCACTACGAGGAACTGCACGACCAGGCACCGGCGGCCGGGCAGCCGTGAGAACGATCAGTGGGCTGCTCGTGTACGTGGCGGCCGTCACCGGCCCGGTCCTCGCCGTGGTGCTCGCGAGGCAACCGCACTGACGCACCCCCATGGCGGCCGCTCCGGGTCAGGGCCGCAGCCCCTCCAGTCGCCCGTCCCGTCAGCGCCCCGCAAGGCGCCGGCGGGACGGGACCCTGACCGTCCTGTCCCGGACACCCACTCTCGCTGGGCCGGCTTCCTGCCTGACGACGTGCCGTCCGGTCTGGCGGGGCGGACGCTCGCACACACGGACATGTCCCCGCACAACATGCTCGTGACCGGCCGCGGCGACCTGCTGCTCCTGGACTGGGCTCTAGCCTGTCCAGGAGCCCGCATGGGCCGACACGGCGTTGACCATTCCCCGGCTTATCGGGGCCGGCCACACTCCCGAGCAGGCCGAAGGGGTCGCCCGGCAGGTGCCTGCTTACCGTGGCAGCGATCCGGTGACCGTGACTCTGTTCGCGCGGACCGTTCATGCCGCATGGGAGGACTGGGAGCGGACCCGTCCGATGCCTCACCGTGCCGTGCTCACTGCCGCCGCCCGGGACTGGGCAGCCTGCCGGGCTGAAACCCGCGTGTCCTGATCCCCAGTCGGAGAGCCAGACCCCCGAGCGATGCCATCGCCAATCCTCACTGTCGGTCGACGAGGACAAAGCCCCGGGTGCGGAGGACCGACCGGGGGAATGGGCATCAGGTGCTGAAGCGGGCGGCGGTGCGGTCCCGCAGCAGGAGCCACTGCCCGGCCTGGGGGCTGGACTCCCCGCCGGCCGGCGGATCGTGCAGCAGTGCCGCGTATGCGGCCTTCCCTGCCTCGGTGCGGTGTCTGTGTGGCGCTCCCTGGCTCGGGAACGACCTGGTCATGGCCGTCCATGTCTTGTCCGCGTCATGGGCGCTGAGCATCTGGCCTCCCCGAGCTAATCCGTGTCGTCGACGGAAGTGCACGCACGCGTGGGTGCGGCCCCGGTACGGATTGACCGTCCCGCGACAGGAGACGGCGCGAGCGCAAGCCCCACGTGCGGCCCCGGTACGGATTGACCGTCCATTCGAACGGCATGCGCGAGGCCCCCGGCACCCGGTTGAGGACAGGAGCGGGCGCGCACCTCGTGGTGGCGTCCGCGCCGAACAGCGCGGTCTCGGCGGCCTGGCCGTGCTCCCCGGGCTCCCCGGAGTGCACTGGCTCCCCCGTGCTCCCCGGACTCCACGGTGAGGTTCTCCCAGCGCATGACCCCCTCCTCGGTAGCACTGACCCCACAATAGAACATGTGTTCCCATGATCGTGCGGCCCCCGATTTGGGGGGCCGGGTGCCGGGGTGGTTGGCTTTTCCCGAGCCCCGAGCAATCAGGTCCTGGAGGAATGCAATGGCGCAGGTCGAGGCCACTACGGAGCGGGTCGTCGCGGCGGACGCGGAGAAGGTGTTCGACGCCCTCGCCGACTATCGCGACACGCGGCAGAAGCTGCTGCCCGAGCACTTCAGCGAGTACGAGGTGCGCGAGGGCGGCGACGGCGCGGGCACCCTCGTGCACTGGAAGCTCCAGGCCACCAGCAAGCGGATCCGCGACTGCCTCATGGACGTCAGCGAGCCCACCGACGGCGAGCTGGTCGAGAAGGACCGCAACTCGTCGATGGTCACCACCTGGCGCGTCACCCCGGCCGGCGAGGGCCGGTCCCGGGTCGTCGTGACCACCACCTGGACGGGGGCCGGCGGCATCGGCGGCTTCTTCGAGAAGACCTTCGCGCCCAAGGGCCTCGGCCGGATCTACGACGCCATGCTCGCCAGGCTGGCCGCCGAGGTCGAGAAGTAGGCCAAACCCCGGGCGGTGAAGGGGCGTTGCGCCCCTTCACCGGTTCGGGTGGATCCACCGGCCGACCGGATCCATGCCGTAACTCGCCGCAGTTGTTCGCAGTTGTCGCCTCACGCGGGAAATGTGCGACTGGTGCGACGAGGGGAGCGGTACGTGGGCGGGACGACTCTGGTGGAGCAGGAGCCGGCCGTGGCCCAGGCCGCCGGGCAGCGGGCCACCGCCGCGCCGCCGCCCGCGCCCGCCGCCCCGCCGGGGCCGCGCCGGGTGCGGCTGGTGTTCCTCGGGCTGATGCTGGCGCTGCTGCTGGCCGCCCTGGACCAGATGATCGTCGCCACCGCCCTGCCGAAGGTCGTCGGGGAGCTGCACGGCCTGGACCGGATGTCCTGGGCCATCACCGCCTACCTCCTCACCTCCACCATCGGCCTGCCCCTGTACGGCAAGCTCGGCGACCTGTTCGGCCGCAAGGGCGTCTTCCAGTTCGCCATCGCCGTCTTCGTCGTCGGCTCCGCGCTCGCCGGCCGGGCGCAGACCATGGACCAGCTGATCGCCTTCCGCGCGATCCAGGGCGTGGGCGCGGGCGGGCTCATGATCGGCGTGCAGGCGATCATCGCCGACATCGTGCCGCCCCGGGAGCGCGGCCGCTACATGGGACTGATCGGCGCCGCCTTCGGCCTCGCCTCGGTCGCCGGTCCCCTGCTCGGCGGCTACTTCACCGACCACCTCTCCTGGCGCTGGTGCTTCTACGTCAACGTCCCCTTCGGCCTGGTCACCCTCGCCGTCGTCACCGCCGTCCTGAAGCTCCCGCGGCCCCGCACCCGTGGCCGGCTCGACGTGCCCGGGGCGCTCCTGCTCGCCGCCGCGTCCACCTGTCTGGTGCTGCTGACCAGTTGGGGCGGCACCGAGTACGCCTGGGACTCACGGACGATCCTCGGGCTCGGCGCCGGCGCGTTCGTCGCCGTCGTCCTCTTCCTCGTCGCCGAGCGCTTCGCCGCCGAACCGCTCATCCCGCTCAGGCTGTTCCGCGACTCCGTCTTCAACGTCAGCGGGCTGGTGGGCCTCGTGATCGGTGTCGCCCTGTTCGGCGCCGCCAGCTATCTGCCGACCTTCCTGCAGATGGTCGACGGGGCCAGCGCCACCGAGTCCGGGCTGCTGATGCTGCCCATGATGGCCGGGATCGTCGGCGCGTCGATCATCGGAGGGCAGCTGATCAGCCACACCGGCCGCTACCGGATCTATCCCGTGCTCGGCGGCGCCGTCTCCGCCGTCGGCATGTGGCTCCTGTCCCGGCTGGAGGCCGGCACGCCCCGGCTGCACTACAGCATCTGGATGGCCGTGCTCGGCGCCGGCATCGGCATGGTGATGCCGGTCCTCGTCCTCGCCGTGCAGAACTCCGTACGGCCCGCCGACCTCGGCACCGCCACCAGCGCCAACAACTACTTCCGGCAGATCGGCGGCAGCGTCGGCGCCGCGGTCTTCGGCACCCTCTTCGCCGACCGGCTCACCCACTCCCTGCGCAGGGAGCTGCCCCATCGCGCGGGCGCCGCCCTGCCCGACCCCGAGTCCATCACCCCGCAGCTCGTCCACGCGCTGCCCCCGGCCCTGCGCGACGCCTACATCCGCGCCTACGCCGACGCGATGCCCCGGATCTTCCTCTATCTCGTCCCGGTGCTCGTCCTAGGCCTGCTCATCGCCTTCTTCCTCAAGGAGAAACCACTGGTGTCCCACAACAGCGCCGACACGGAGCCCGAGTCCACGAGCGCCGCGATCCCGCAGGCGCGGTCGCCGTACGCCGCGGGAATCCCCGTCTGCGGCACGGTCCAGCACCCCGACGGCACCGTGGTGCCCCGCGCGGCGCTCACCCTCATCGACGTCGCCGGAGCGCAGATCGGCCGGGGCGCGAGCGGCGAGGACGGGCGGTACGCGCTCAGCACGCCCGGCTCCGGGTCGTACGTCCTGATCGCCGCCGCGGGCGGCCATCAGCCCCAGGCCGTCTCCGTCACCGTCGGGGAGCGGCCCGTCGAGCTCGACGTCGTCCTCGGCGGCGCCGGGCGGCTCGCCGGCAGCGTCCTCACCGCCGACGGCAGCCCCGTGCGGGACGCCGCCGTCACCCTCACCAACGTGCACGGCGAGGTCGTCGCCGGCACCCGCAGCGGGCGGGAGGGCGGCTACGTCATCACCGAGCTGGTCGCCGGCGAGTACACCCTGGCGGCCAGCGCCCCCGCCTTCCGCCCGGCCGCCCTCCCGGTCACCGTGCAGGCCTCCCGGGAGACGCGGCAGGACGTCGAACTCGCGGGCGGCGCCGTGCTCAGGGGCACCGTCCGGGCGAGCGGGGGCCGCCCGGTCGAGGACGCGCGCGTGACACTCCTCGACGCCGCCGGGAACGTCGTCGACACCCTCACCACCGGATCTGACGGAACGTTCCGGTTCGTCGACCTCTCGTCCGGCGAGTACACGGTCATCGCCGCCGGTTACCCGCCGGTCGCCACCGTGCTCCAGGTCGCGGGCGGCGGCCGCACGGAACGCGACCTCCAACTGGGCCACGAGGACTGAGGGGACCGCCCGCAGGCCGCTGAGCTGCGCGCCGGTGCGATCATGTGAAACCAATTCCAGGATTGCCACACATCGCCACCGGCCGCCGCCGTACCGTAGTGGGCGGCGGCACAGATCGCCTGCGGACAGCCGTGGGGAGAAAGGGCCTGGGTCATGGACCGTGGCAGCGAGCGGGACACGCCTCCCGGGCGCGGCGCCGGCGACACCGAGGCGGGCCGGATTCCGCTGGCCGTGGTCGTCGTGGACCGCAACGGCCTGGTGTCCCACTGGAGCAGTGGCGCGCGGCGCCTGTTCGGCGTGCCCAGGGAGGGCGCCGTGGGGCGTGCCGCGGCCGACCTGCTCCCGGTCTCCGGCGCCCTCCCCGAGAACCTGCAGGCCGACCCGGCGCCGGACGCCTGCCCGGCGTACGAGGAGCCCGGACCCGACCTGGAGGTCTCACTCGGCCGGCACACCGGCTACGCCACGGCCGGCCGCGCCCGCGTCTTCGCGCACCGGCCGGCAGGCCCGCGGGAGGCGGACGGCGAGCGGCTCGACGTGCTGTGGTGGGCGTATCCGCTGATCGGCCCCGGCCCCGCCCGGCTGCTCGTGCTCGCCGCCGACGCCACCCGGCTGCGCGCGGAGCGCGGCTACGACGACGAGACGGCCGAACGCATCTCGCCCGGCTTCGCCCGCCACACCGAACTGCCCGCCTCCGAGGAGCTCGAGCGGCGGCTGCCGGAGATCCTGCCCAACATGGGTCCGGGCCTGAGCGGCCGCATCGTCTCCCAGGTCCTCGAACTCGGCTACCCCGTACTGGAGTTCAGCCAGTTCGACCGGGTGCCCGTGACCCCGTACTGGGGCGTGCCCCGCCGCCCGGGGCGCACCCGCACCGAGGCCGTCGTACCGCGGCAGCGGGTGGCCCCGGTGGCCGTCCCGGCCGGCGCCGAGCAGGACCTCGAGTACGCCGCCGTGCGCGAGCGGCTGGAGTTCCTGAACGAGGTCAGCTCCGGCATCGGCTCGTCCCTCGACCTCGGCGAGACCATCCGCGAGGTCACCAGCGCCGCCGTGCCCCGGTTCGCGGACTTCGCGGGCACCCACCTGCGGGCCGCCGTCCTCGCCGGCGAGGGCTTCCCGGACGGCCCGCCGGACGCGCAGACCGTGATGTTCCGCGTGTGGGTCGAGCACAACGACGAACCGGGCCGCTGGGACGACACCGTGCCGGTCGGCGAGTCCTTCGCCTTCCCCGAACACACCCCGTTCTACCAGTGCATGAGCACCGGAGAACCGGTGCTCGTCCCGCGGGTCACCGAGGAGCTGGGCAACCGCATCTCCGGCGAGTTCGAGAAGCGCGACCTCAGGCCGCTCATCACCGGCCGCTCCCTGCTGATCGTGCCGCTGAAGGCGCGCAACGTCGTCCTCGGCTTCATGGTGCTGATGCGCCGCCCCGACCGGCCGCAGTTCGACGACATGGACCGCACCACCGGCGCCGAACTCGCCGCCCGCGCGGGCCTCGTGCTCGACAACGCCCGCATGTACACCTACCAGGAGAACGTCGCGGACACCCTGCAGGACAGCATGCTGCCGCAGGTGACCCCGCGGATGGCCGGATGCGACGTCGCCACCCGCTATCTGCCCGGCACCCGGCTGGGCCGGATCGGCGGCGACTGGTTCGACACCATCAAGCTGCCCGGCTCGCGCACCGCCCTCGTGGTCGGCGACGTCATGGGCCATGGCCTGAACTCGGCCGCGATGATGGGCCAGTTGCGCACCGCCGTGCAGACCATGGCCGCCATGGAGACCCCGCCCGCCCAGCTCCTGCGCAACCTCGACGACCTGGCCCGCAGACTCGGGGACAACTACCTCGCCACCTGTCTGTACGCGGTGTACGACCCGATCCGCGGCGAGCTGCACCTCGCCAACGCCGGGCACATCCCGCCGGTGCTGGTGCGCGCCGAGGACGGCAGCAGCGAACTCCTCGACCTGCCCACCGGCGCCCCCATAGGCGTCGGCGGGGTCCCCTTCGAGGCCACCCGGGTGCGGGTCCGGCCCGGCGACCGGCTGGTGCTGTGCACCGACGGCCTGGTCGAGGTGCGCGGCACCGACATCGGCGAGGGCCTGGCCGCGCTCTGCGAGTCCGCCGCGCACCCGGCCGCCTCCATGGACGACGCCTGCGACACCATCATCCGCGCGCTGAACACGCGCGGCGGGCGCAAGGACGACGTCGCGCTGCTCATGGCCCGCCTCAACGGCATCCCCGGCGACCACGTCGCCGAATGGCGTCTCGACGCCGATCCGCGCGAGGTGGGCCGGGCCCGCCGGCTGGTGCGCGACCGGCTGCTGAGCTGGTGCCTGCCGCAGGCGGTGGAGAGTGCCGAGCTGCTGGTCAGCGAGGTCGTCACCAACGCCGTCCGGCACGCCGGGAGCGACCGGATCGGGCTGCGGGTGGTGCGCACCGACGCGCTGCTGTTCGAGGTCACCGACGACGAACCCGCCCTGCCCGCCATGCTCGACCCCGGCCCGCTCGACGAGTCGGGCCGCGGACTGCGCGTGGTCAGCCGGCTCGCCCGCGAGTGGGGCGCCAGCGCCACCGGGCACCGCAAGACCGTCTGGTTCGAGCAGGGCATCACCGGAAGCCGCTGACGGGGGTGCGCGACACCGAGGCGCGCGCCCCGCCGATGGCCGGGGTCGGTACGTCCGGTGAAGGTGGCCGCTCTCCCCTTGCCCCACTCCCGGTCCCCGCGATATTCCGATCACGGAACCGACCGTTGGGGAGAGCGCATGAACGTCTCGGAGAACTACCGCAGTGCGTGGGAGAGTTACTGGAGCCAGACGTCCGACGCTCCGGGCGAGGCCATCTGGGACTCCGATCCCTCACTGGCCGCCGCGCCGCACAGCGCCCTGCTCCTGCCGTACGCGGACGCGGCCCGCACCATCGTCGACCTCGGCTGCGGCAACGGCACCCAGACGCGCTACCTGGCCACCCGGTTCGCCCGCGCCGTCGGCGTCGACCTCTCGCACGCCGCCGTCGAACACGCCCGCCGCGCCGCGAACGGCGAGGCCGCGGAGTTCGAGCAACTGGACCTGACCGACGCGAAGGCCGTGCGCGCCCTGCACGACCGGCTCGGCGACAGCAACGTCTACATGCGGGCCGTCATCCACCAGAGCGAGCCGGCCGCGCGCCCCGCGGTCGCCGCCGCCGTCGCCGAGATCATCGGCAGCCAGGGCCGGGCCTTCGTCGTGGAGCTCACCTCCGGCTCCCGGGACGTGCTGAGGCGCGCCGCGTCCGACGCGGGCGGCCCCGGACCCAAGCTCCGGCGCGTCTTCCACCACGGCCTCAAGCCCGCCGACGCCGACGACGAGGAGATTCCGCGGCTGCTCGCCGGGGCCGGCCTGAGGGTCCTCGCCGGCGGCGAGACGACCCTGCCGCAGACCGAGCACCTGTCCGACGGCACCCGCATCGACCTGCCCGCACGCTGGTTCGTGCTGGCAGGGAAGTGAGCGCAGCCCACGCGGCGCGGCGGCGTGTGCCGGGCGCCGGCGCCGCGTCGCGGTCCGTTGCGGCGGGGTCGTAGCCTGTCCGTCGCCCGGCGCGTAACGTGCGCAGCATGAAGATCCTCATCAGTGCCGACATGGAGGGGGCGACCGGCGTCACCTGGCCCGGCGACGTGCTGCCCGGGACGCCGCAGTGGGAGCGGTGCAGGTCGATGTTCACCTCGGACGTCAACGCCGCGGCGGAGGGCTTCTTCGACGCCGGGGCAGAGCACGTACTGGTGAACGAGGCCCACTGGAGCATGCGCAACCTGCTGCTGGAGCGGCTCGACGAGCGGGTCGAGATGATCACCGGGCGGCACAAGACGCTGTCCATGGTCGAGGGCGTCCAGCACGGCGACGTGGACGGCGTCGCGTTCGTCGGCTACCACGCCGGCGCCGGCATGGAGGGCGTCCTCGCCCACACCTACCTCGCCAACCAGATCACCGGGGTGTGGCTCAACGACGTCCGCGCCGGCGAGGGCCTGCTCAACGCGCGCGTCGTCGCCGAGTACGGCGTCCCGGTCGTGCTCGTCACCGGCGACGACGTGGCCTGCGAGGACGCGCTCGGCTACGCGCCCGAGGCACGGAAGGTGGCCGTCAAGGACCACGTCTCGCGGTACGCGGCGGTGTGCCGCACCCCGGCCCGCACCGCCGCCGACATCCGCGCCGCCGCCCGGGAGGCCGCCCGCCTGGCGGTGCGCCACGAACCCGTCGAGGCCGGGCCGTTCACGGTCGCCGTGGAGTTCGACGCCGAGCACCTGGCCATGTCCGCGACCGTCGTCCCCGGCGTCGCGCGGATCGCCGAGCGGAAGGTGGCGTACACCAGCGCCACGATGTACGAGGGGATCCGCACGTTCAAGGCGGTCACCACGATCGTCTCTGCCGCCGTGGAGGAGCAGTATGGCTGACCAGCAGGCCCTGGACGAGGTGGTGGAGTTCACCTCCGGCCTGATCCGGATCGACACCACCAACCGGGGCGGCGGGGACTGCCGGGAGCGGCCCGCCGCCGAGTACGCCGCCGAGCGGCTGGCCGGGGCCGGCCTGGAACCGCTGCTGCTGGAGCGCACGCCGGGCCGCACCAACGTCGTCGCCCGGATCGCGGGCACCGACCCGTCCGCCGGCGCCCTGCTGGTCCACGGTCACCTCGACGTGGTGCCCGCCGAGGCCGCCGACTGGAGCGTGCACCCGTTCTCCGGCGAGATCCGGGACGGCGTGGTGTGGGGGCGGGGCGCCGTCGACATGAAGAACATGGACGCGATGATCCTCGCCGTCGTCCGGTCCTGGGCCCGGCAGGGGATACGGCCCCGCCGGGACATCGTCGTCGCGTTCACCGCCGACGAGGAGGCCAGCGCCGAGGACGGCTCCGGATTCCTCGCCGACACGCACCCCGGGCTGTTCGAGGGCTGCACCGAGGGCGTCAGCGAATCGGGCGCCTTCACCTTCCACGACGGCGCCGGCCGGCAGATCTACCCGATCGCGGCGGGGGAGCGCGGCACCGGCTGGCTGAAGCTCACCGCGCGCGGCCGGGCCGGGCACGGCTCGAAGGTGAACAAGGAGAACGCGGTGACCCGGCTCGCCGCCGCCGTCACCCGCATCGGCGAGCACGAGTGGCCGCTGCGGCTCACGCCGACCGTGCGGGCCGCGCTCACCGAACTCGCCGCGCTGTACGGCATCGAGCCGGACTTCGCGAACGTCGACCGGCTGCTGGAGAAGCTCGGCCCCGCGGCCAAGCTGGTCGAGGCGACCGTCCGCAACAGCGCCAACCCGACCATGCTGGACGCCGGTTACAAGCTGAACGTCATCCCCGGTGAGGCGGTCGCCCACGTCGACGGTCGCTATCTTCCGGGCGGCGAGGAGGAGTTCGCCTCCACCATGGACCGGCTCACCGGCCCGGACGTGGACTGGGAGTTCGCGCACCGGGAGGTCGCCCTGCAGGCGCCGGTGGACTCGCCGACGTTCGCCAGGATGCGGGCCGCCGTGGAGGAGTTCGCGCCCGACGGGCACGTGGTGCCGTACTGCATGTCGGGCGGCACGGACGCCAAGCAGTTCTCCCGGCTCGGCATCACCGGCTACGGCTTCGCCCCGCTGAAGCTGCCCGAAGGACTCGACTACCAGGCGCTGTTCCACGGCGTGGACGAGCGGGTGCCCGTGGCGGCCCTGCAGTTCGGCGTCCGTGTCCTCGACCGCTTCCTGCGGACGGCGTAGTCGAGCGGGGACGAGAGGGGAGCGAGAAGGAGATGCGCAAAGCACCGTACGGATCGTGGCCGTCGCCCGTGGACGCGGCGCTGGCCGCCGCGCACGACGGACGGCCGGAGTGGCTGGGCTTCGTCGGCGACGAGACCTGGTGGACCGAGCCCCGCCCGGGCGAGGGCGGCCGCCGCGCCCTGGTCCGGCGCCGGAATCAGGAGGTGGGGCGCGAAGCGCCTCCTTGGCAGGGCGGTGGCGGGAGACGGGCGGGCGGCACCGAGGAGACGGTGCTGCCCGCACCCTGGAACGTGCGCAGCCGGGTCATCGAGTACGGCGGCCGGCCCTGGACCGGGGTGATGCGGGACGGCCGGCCGCTCGTGGTCTTCGTGAACTTCGCCGACCAGCGCCTCTACCGGTACGAGCCCGGCGGCGAGCCGCGCCCGCTGACCCCGGTGTCCGAGGTGGGCGGCGGACTGCGCTGGGCGGAGCCGCGGGTGGACCTCGCGCGCGGCGAGGTGTGGTGCGTGCTGGAGGAGTTCACCGGAGCGGGCTCCGGTGACGTGCGGCGCGTCATCGCGGCCGTACCGCTGGACGGCTCGGCCGCCGAGGACCGCGGCGCCGTGCGCGAACTCGGCGACGGCCGCCACCGGTTCGTCACCGGGCCCCGGCTCTCGCCCGACGGCCGGCGTGCGGCCTGGCTCGCCTGGGACCATCCGCGGATGCCGTGGGAGGGCACCGAGCTGCTCGTCGCGGAGGTCGGGCAGGACGGTACGCTGCGCGAGGCGCGGACGGTCGCCGGCGGGCCCGGCGAGGCCGTCGCACAGGTCGAGTGGTCCCCGGACGGCAGGCTGCTGTACGCGAGCGACCGCAGCGGCTGGTGGAACCTCTACCGCGACGGGACCCCGCTGTGCCCGCGCGAGGAGGAGTTCGCCGGACCGCTGTGGATGCTCGGCCTGCGCTGGTTCGCGCCGCTCGACAACGGGCTGATCGCGATCGTCCACGGCAAGGGGCCGGCCGTGCTCGGCATCCTCGACCCGGGGACCGGGGAGATCGTCGACGCCGCCGGGCCGTGGACCGAGTTCACCGGCATGCTCGCGGCCCACGGCGCCCGCGTGGCCGCGGTCGGCGCCAGCCCGCGCACCGCCCACGAGGTGGTCGAGCTCGACACCGCCACCGGCCGGGCCCGCGCGATCGGCGCCCGACACCGGGACCCCGTCGACCCGGCGTACTACCCCGAGCCGCAGATCCGGGTCTTCACCGGACCGGACGGCCGCGAGGTGCACGCCCACGTCTACCCGCCGCACCACCCCGGCGTCACCGCACCCGACGGCGAGCTGCCGCCCTACGTCATCTGGGCGCACGGCGGCCCCACCAGCCGGGTGCCGCTCGTTCTGGACCTGGAGATCGCCTACTTCACCTCGCGGGGCATCGGAGTCGCCGAGGTGAACTACGGCGGCTCCACCGGCTACGGCCGCGCCTACCGCGAGCGGCTGCGCGAGCAGTGGGGCGTGGTCGACGTCGAGGACTGCGCCGCCGTCGCCCGCGCCCTCGCCGACGAGGGCACCGCCGACCCCGGGCGGCTAGCGATCCGCGGCGGCAGCGCCGGCGGCTGGACCACCGCCGCCTCCCTGACCACGACCGACGTCTACGCCTGCGGCACCATCCTCTACCCGGTCCTGGACCTGGCCACCTGGGGCCCGGAGGACACCCACGACTTCGAGTCCCGCTACCTGGAGTCGCTGATCGGGCCGCGCACGCAGGTGCCGGCCCGGTACGCGGAGCGCTCGCCGACCACCCACGCCGAGCGGCTCACCGCACCGTTCCTGCTGCTGCAGGGCCTGGACGACGTGATCTGCCCACCCGTCCAGTGCGAGCGCTTCCTCGCGCGGATCGCGGGCCGGAACGTGCCGCACGCCTACCTCACCTTCGCCGGGGAGGGGCACGGGTTCCGCCGCGCCGACACCATGGTCCGCGCCCTGGAGGCCGAACTGTCCCTGTACGCCCAGGTGTTCAAGCTGGACGTGCCCGACGTCCCGAGACTGGAGCTGCACACGTGAACGCACTCACGCGGCCCGGGCGGCTGGCCGCGGGCGCCCGGGTGGCCGTCGTCGCCCCCAGCGGGCCGGTGCCCGAGGAACGGCTGCAGGCCGGCCTCGACGTGCTGCGCGGCTGGGACCTCGACCCGGTCGTGGCACCCCATGTGCTGGACCGGCACGGCGCGTTCGACTACCTGGCCGGCAGCGACGCCGACCGCGCGGCCGACCTCCAGAGCGCCTGGTGCGACCCGTCCGTCGCCGCGGTGCTGTGCGCCCGCGGCGGCTACGGGGCGCACCGCATGGTCGATCTGCTCGACTGGGAGGCCATGCGGGCGGCCGGGCCGAAGGTCTTCGTCGGCTTCAGCGACATCACCGCCCTGCACGAGGCCTTCGCCACCCGCCTGGGACTCGTCACGCTGCACGGGCCGATGGCGGCGGGGATCGACTTCGTCAAGAACACCCGGGCCCAGGAGCATCTGCGGGCCACGCTCTTCACCCCGGAGACCGTCCGCACCATCGCCTCCGGCGGCAGGGCCCTCGTCCCCGGCCGGGCCCGTGGGGTGACCCTCGGCGGCTGTCTGAGCCTGCTGGCCGCCGAGTGCGGCACCCCGCACGCCCGCCCGTGTGCCGATGGCGGCCTGGTGTGCCTGGAGGACGTGGGCGAGGAGACGTACCGGCTGGACCGGTACCTGACCCAGCTCCTGCGGGCAGGGTGGTTCGACGGGGTGCGCGGGGTGCTCCTCGGCTCGTGGGAGCGCTGCGCGGACGACGCCGAGGTGCGGGCGCTGCTCGCCGACCGCCTCGGCGGGCTCGGGGTGCCCGTCGTGGAGGGGTTCGGGTTCGGGCACTGCGAGGGCGCGCTGACGATCCCGTTCGGGGTCGCGGCCCGGCTCGACGCGGACGCCGCGACGCTCACCCTGGATGAGCCCGCGCTGCGCTGACGGGGGCGTGGTCCGGCTCGACGCGGACGCCGCGACGCTCACCCTGGACGAGCCCGCGCTGCGCTGACCGGGGCGCCGCCGGCCGCGTGCCGCCCGTGTCCGGCGCCGCGTAAGCTGGCCCGATGCCGCACAGCACGCCCCACTACCTCGCCGAAGGCCCCCGCGTGGGCATCCGTCACTTCACCCTTGAGGACGGACCGGAGTTCACCGCGCGCGCCCGGGAGAGCAAGGACCTGCACCGGCCGTGGCTGTTCCCGCCGGACAGCGACGAGGGCTACACCGCCTACGCCGGCCGGCTGATCGACGACGCGGCGAAGGCCGGCTTCCTGGTGTGCGAGCGGGACGGCGGGCACATCGCCGGCTTCATCAACATCAACAACATCGTCCGGGGCGGCTTCCAGTGCGGCGCCCTCGGCTACGGCGCGTTCGCCCACGCCGCCGGGCGCGGCCTGATGCGCGAGGGCCTGGAGCTGGTGATCGGGTACGCCTTCGGCCCGCTCGGGCTGCACCGGCTGGAGATCAACGTGCAGCCGGAGAACACCGCCTCCATCGCGCTCGCCCGCGGCGCCGGGTTCCGGCTGGAGGGCTTCTCCCCGGACATGATCTACATCGACGGCGCCTGGCGCGACCACGAACGCTGGGCGCTCACCGCCGAGATGCGGGCCGGAGGCTGATCGTCCCGCCCGGCGCCTTTGCGCAATCCTGACCGGCAGCTCCCCTGGCCGAGTCACCCTACGCCGGGTTCCATGGTCGTCGTGACGAGGATCCGACGTGAGGTACTGACCCTGCCCGCCGCGCCGTTGGGAGCGGACAACCCCCTGCCCCCGCTGCGCCCGCTCGACGAGGTCCACCGCATCGACGACCGCGACCGGGACGGCATGCCCCGGGACATGGCCCGCCAGGTCGGCTACGAGCCGCTGCGCAGCCTGCTGCCGGTCCGTGTCCGCGACGGCTACGGCAGAACCCGCACACCCCGGTCCCTGGACGCCCTGGTGCTGGAGAACGACCGGCTGCGCGCCACCGTCCTGCCCGGCCTCGGCGGCCGCGTCGCGTCCCTGGTGCACCTGCCGACCGGCCGCGAACTCGTCTACCGCAACCCGGTGTTCCAGCCCGCCAACTTCGCGCTCAACGGCGCCTGGTACTCCGGCGGCATCGAATGGAACATCGGCGCCACCGGTCACACCACCCTGTCCTGCGCGCCCCTGCACGCGGCCCGCGTCCCCGCCCCGGACGGCGGCGAGATGCTGCGCCTGTGGGAGTGGGAGCGGCTGCGCGACCTCCCCTTCCAGGTCGACCTGTGGCTGCCGGAGGGCTCCGACTTCCTCCTCGTCGGCGTCCGCATCCGCAACCCGCACGAGAGGCCCGCGCCCGCCTACTGGTGGTCCAACATCGCCGTGCCCGAGGAGGTCCGGGTCCTCGCGCCCGCCGACGGGGCCGCCTGGCACTTCGGCTACGAGCGCCGGCTGCGCCGGGTGCCGGTCCCGTCGTACGACGGCGCCGACCGGACGTACCCCCTCAACAGCCCATATGCCGCCGACTACTTCTACGAGGTCCCCGACGGCCGCCGCCGCTGGATCGCCGCGCTGGACGCGGACGGGCACGGGCTGGTGCAGACCTCCACCGACGCCCTGCGCGGCCGCAAGCTCTTCGTCTGGGGCCACCTGCCGGGCGGCCGGCGCTGGCAGGAGTGGCTGACCGAGCCCGGCACCGGCGGCTACTGCGAGATCCAGGCCGGCCTGGCCCGCACCCAGCTGGAGCACGTCCGCCTCGACGCCGAGAGCGAGGTGTCGTGGCTGGAGGCGTACGGACCGCTCGACTCCGCGCCCGAGGGGGAGTGGGGGCAGGCGGTGCGGCGGGCCGAGGAGCGGCTGGCGGCGGTGCTGCCGCGGGAACGGGTCAAGGAGGCGTACGCGGCGTGGCGGCCGTACGCCGACACCGAGCCCGGCGAGCCGCTGGCCACCGGCTCGGGCTGGGGCGCGCTCGAAGTGCTCCGGGCCGACTGGAAGCTGCCGGGCACCCCGTTTCCCGAGTCGGCCCTCGGCGAGGCCCAGGAGCCCTGGCGGGAGCTGCTGCGCACGGGCTCGCTGCCCGAGCCGCGCCGGGTACGGCCGCCCGGTGAGACGCTCGTCGCCCCGCACTGGCGGGACATGCTGGAGACCGCGCCCGCCGGTCCGCACACCGAGTACCACCTCGGCATCGCCCAGTGGCACGCCGGCGACCGCGCCCAGGCGGTGCGCAGCTGGGAGCGGGCGCTGCCGCTCGCGCCCTCGCTGTGGCCGCTGCTGCGCTGCCTGGCCGTCGCCGACCAGGAGGCCGGCCACCACGAGCGGGCCGCCGATCGGTACGCGGACGCCTTCGACGACCTGTGCCGGGAGCGGCGCGACGACGGCGAGGCCTGGACCGCCGCCGTGGCCGCGCTCGGCCGCGAGGCCCTCGAAGCGCTGCTGCGGGTGCGGCGGACGGCGGACGCCCGGGCCGTGTGGGACCGGCTGCTGACCGGGGTGCGCCGACGCGGCCGCTTCCGGCTGCTGGAGGCCGAACTGCTGCTCGCCGAGGGCCGGCCGGTGGACGCGCGGGCCGTCTTCGACGACGGCTTCGAGGTCGCCGACCTGCGGGAGGGCGCGGACGTCCTCGGCCGGGTGTGGGCCCGGCTGACCGATCAGCCGCTGCCCGCCCGCTACGACTTCCGGATGCGGCCGGATTCGGCCTGAGCGGCTCAGCCCCGCTGGTCCACGTACTCGAACACCGAGCCGTCCGGGTGCATCGCGAGCAGATTGCGGCCCATCGGCGTCGGCACCGGACCGGCCAGGATCCGGGCGCCGAGGCCGGTGAGCAGCCGGTGCGCCTCGTCCACGTCCTTCACGGCGATGGTGGCCGCCACCTTGCGCAGGATGTCCAGCTCCGCCTCGGGGCCGCTCATCAGAAGGAAGGAGCCGATCGCGGCGACCTGGACGCCACCGCGCTCGAACCGCAGCGCTCTGCCGCCCGCCAGACGCTCGTAGAAGGGGATCGCGGACTCGAGGTCATCGACGCAGATGCGCAGCGAGGCGCCCAGAATCTCCATGCGGACGAGCCTAGTTGGGCCGGCCCCGGCGGTGCAGGGCCCCCGGAGTTACCCGCCGTGTCCGGCGGGTACCCGTGTGCCATGGACCGACTGGATCATCTTGAGCATCTGGACCGGCAACTGGTCGTGGAACTGGCGCAGGTGGCGCGCGAGACGGTGCGTGACGAGCTGCGCGAGCAGACGCGCAAGCAGCGCCGCACCGCGATGCTGTACGCCGCGTCCGGCGCCGCCGCCCTGTACGCGGGCGGCGCGGTGGCGCTCGCCGTGGGCCTGGCCCTGGCGACCGGACTGCCCGGCTGGGCGGCCGCGCTGATCACCGCGGCGGTCATGGGCGTGGTGGCCTACGCGCTGCGCGGCGCGGCCCGTCCGGACCACGGC
>NZ_JBLEBI010000376.1:0-1547 GCF_047340315.1 Streptomyces sp. AF1A | reverse complement strand
AGGGCTTGCAGATCATTAACACGTTGTCTTGATCATGCTGCTGGGGTCGCCACTCAGGGCTTGAACCCGAGCCTGGAGGGCTGTGAGGGCGGCGGGCGGGGTGGCTGCCGGCGGGATGACGATGCTGTGCGCCTTGAGCAGTGTCCTGATCTTCAGCAGGGTGCGGTGCATGGCGGTGCGACTGCTGTCGAACAGCACGGCGAGGGGTTCTGCGGCCAGGGCGACCCGCAGGTGAAGGACGGCTGCCAGGACCTGGTCGGGGAAGGCGAGTCGGGGCGGGCGGCCGCGCTTGACGTCGCCGTCGACGGCCAGAGTGTCGGTCAGATCGCTCAGTTGCTGCCGGGTCATGCCGGTCAGGAGGGGGTCGGACAGGAGAGCGTGGTCCCATTCCGGGGTCGGCTTCTGCGGAGCCCGGGGTGCTGGGACGGCGGGGCACGGCTGGGGGTGCACGGCATAGTTCCAGTCGCCGTGGAAGGGGTGTCGGGTCAGTGGCAGGGAGGCCATCTCCGCGTCGCCGATCTGGACTCCGGTTGGGTAGATGTTGGTGTCCAGCTCGGCCTGGACGCGCAGTCCGGTGCGGGTGGTGGTCGCGGCGATGGACTGGACGATGACTTCGTGGCTGGTCAGCGGGCGGCCGCGCCAGTTCATGGTGATGTGCGAGAAGAGCCGGTGCTCGATCTTGTTCCACTTCGATGTACCTGGCGGCAGGTGGCACACGGTGATCGTCAGTCCTGTTTCGGCAGCGAGCCGGGCGAGTTCGAGCTTCCAGGCCCGGGTGCGGTAGCCGTTCGAGCCGCCCGCGTCGGCGGTGATGAGCAGTCGTGTCGCCTGTGGGTAGGCGGCTTGGCCCTGGCCGGACCACCAGCGGCGGATCGATTCCACCGCGAACGCGGCGGTGTCGTGATCGGTGCCCACGTTGACCCAGCCGGTGTTCGCCGCGAGGTCGTAGATCCCGTACGGGACGGCCTTGCCCAGCTGGGGGTCGGCGAAGTCATGGACGTTCACCGGCACCGGATCAGCCGCAGGCCGCCATTGCCGTCCGTTGTTCTTGAACTCGCCGACGAGCTCTTTCTTCTTGGTGTCCACGCTGATCACCGGCTGGCCGGCGTCCCGGTGATCGCGGGCCTGCTCGTTGAGATAGCGGAACTGGGCATCCCGGTCCGGGTGCTGGCTTCCCTCGATGGTCTTGGCGTTGGCCTGCAGGCTGAAGCCTTCCTCCCGCAACAGGTCGGCGACGGTGTCCGCACTGACCTTGTGCCCGGTCCGGGCCAGCTCCCGCGCCAGCGTGCGAGTCGACTTCACGGTCCACCGCAGCGGCGACATCGGATCACCGCGCTCGTCCGGCTCGACCAGCGCCAGCAGCGCCGGCCGCAGCCCCGGATCAAGATCTGCGACCCGTTTGCGTCCCCCTCCCGGCCGCCGTACCCGCCCCAGAGGCTCCTCGCCGGTCTCCAGCTCGAACACGCCCTTGCGGACCGTGGTCTCACTCACCGAGGCCGCCCGCGCGACGGCCCGAACACCACCGTGTCCCAGGACACGGGCCTCCG
>NZ_JBLEBI010000375.1:0-1552 GCF_047340315.1 Streptomyces sp. AF1A | reverse complement strand
GTTGTCAGTGGTCGCTGCCAGACTGAGCGGTGGGCCACGGAACCGACGCACGAAGGAGTGATCGGCATGGCAGGCACGGGCGCTGGGCGGCCGAGCGTGTACCCCACGCTGCTGTACGCGGATGCCAAAGCGGCGATCAGACAGCTGACGGAGGGCCTCGGCTTCACCGAGCTGTCGGTGTACGAGGCGGAGGACGGCCGGGTGATGCACGCCGAGCTCGTCCAGGGCAACGGCGCGGTGATGGTCGGCTCCAAGGGCCGCGGCGGCCTGTTCGACACGGCGATGAAGGACGCGGGACCCGCCGGGGTGTACGTCGTCGTGGACGACGTGGACGCCCACCACCAGCGGGCCCTGGAGCACGGCGTGGAGATCCTGATGCCCCCGACGGACCAGGACTACGGCTCGCGGGACTACATGGCCCGGGACACCGGGGGCAACATCTGGAGCTTCGGGACGTACGCCCCCGAGGTCGGCGCCTGAGCCGCCCCCGCCCCGTTCATCCCCCGGTGTGCACCTGGAAGGCGGCCCGGCGCACGGCCTTGGCCAGGGCCGGGTCCGGGTGGGCGGCGGCGAGGGCGACCAGGACCTGCACGGTGCGCGGGTGCCCGACGGCGCGGACCTCGTCGAGCAGCTGGGGGACGGTGGGCTGCACCGCGGCCTCCAGGTGCCGGACCAGCATCGGCGCCTCACCGTGGTCGGCGACGGCCGCGGCGGTGTCCACCCACAGCCAGGTGGCCTCCTCCCGGGTGAGCACCTCGTGGGCGTCCTCGGGGTCGATGCCGTCGTGCTCGGCGAGCCACAGCAGGGCGTAGGGCCGCAGGGCCGGCTCGTCCAGCACCGCTCGTACGTCCGGCTCCGCGGGGGCGCCGACGACGCGCAGCGCCTCGAAGGCCAGACCGCGCAGCAGGGCGTCCTCGCCGCGTGCGGCCTCGATCAGCTGGGTGACGGCGCTGCCGACGGTGCGGGCGGCGAGCCAGGCCCGGTACTCGGCGCGGGCCGCGTTGGGCCGCAGCTGGGCGCAGCCGCGGAGCATGTCCTCGGCGGACTGCTCGATGTTGCCGGCCGGGCTCTGCGCGGCCACGCAGATCTGCTCCAGCTTGACCCACACCGCCCAGCTGCCCAGCGGGGTGAGGGTGGCCTGTCCGTCGCCGTAGGTGAGGGCGCCGACGCCGGCGAGGGCCTGCAGTGCCCAGTCGAGGAGCGGCGCGAGCGCGGCGTTTGCGGCGGGCGCGGGGTCGGCCGGGCCGGGGGATCCGGCGGGTTGCCCGGCGCCGGGCTCGTAGGGGACTTCGCAGCGCTCGGTGCGCAGTTCGGTGACCCGCTGCTGGAGCAGGTCCAGGAGCTGTTCGACGGGGACGGGGCCGGCGGACAGCTGGAGGAAGGAGAGCACCTGGGGCATCGCCGAGACGACCTCGGCGACGGCGGCCGGCTCGTGGCCCTCGGGTTCGGGGGAGGCGAGCGACCAGGCGTCGAAGAGGGCGACCCAGCCGCGCAGCACGGCGCTGTCGTCGCGGTCCCAGGCGCGCAGCCGCCAGCCGGGGCGCGCGACGTC
>NZ_JBLEBI010000374.1:0-1633 GCF_047340315.1 Streptomyces sp. AF1A | reverse complement strand
GAGGCGTCCGGCGCGTCCGGGGTGCGTCCCGTCTCCAGGTACGTCCGCAGCATCCGCTCGGCCTCCGCCGCGCCGAGCCGCCGGTCGGGGTCGCGTTCCAGCAGGCCCCGTACGACCGGCAGCAGCGGCTCGGCCTGCGCCGGTGGCCGGATCTCGGCGGCGACCACGGCGTGCAGGATGCCGCCGAGCGAGTCGCGCCGGAACGGCGACTCGCCGCTGAGCGCCGTGCACAGCAGCGCGCCCAGCGACCACAGGTCGGACTCCGGCCCGGTGCGGACGCCGGACATCCGCTCCGGCGCGGTGTACTCGGGCGAGCCGACGAAGGAGCCGGTCTCGGTGAGCGTGGTGGCGCCCGCGACCTGCGCGATGCCGAAGTCGGTGAGCACGACCCGGCCGGTGCCGGACTCGATCAGGACGTTCGCGGGCTTGATGTCCCGGTGCAGCACCCCGGCCTCGTGCGCGGCGCGCAGGGCGCTCAGCAGCGCGACCCCGATCCGCGCGGCCTCGCCGGCGTCCACCGGGCCCTGCCGCGCGATCCGGTCGGCGAGCGAGCCGCCGTCGATCAGCTCCATGACCAGGTACGGCCGTTCGTCCTGCTCCACCACGTCGTGCACGACGATGATGTGCGGGTGCCGCAGCTGGGCGACCGCCCGGGCCTCGCGGAAGGTGCGGTCCCGGCGGCGCCGTGCGTCGCCGTCGGACAGGGAGTCGTCCGGGAGGAGTTCCTTGACGGCGACACGCCGGCCCAGCACCTCGTCGACGGCCCGCCACACGACGCCCATGCCGCCGCGCCCGATACGCGCCTCCAGGCGGTAACGGCCCGCGATCACGCGGAAGACGTCCCCCTCGGTCCCCATGCGCCCCATCATGCCGCATCGGACGCACGCCTTCCGGGACGGCGATCGGCCAAGTGTGCCGTCACCCGGCTGGGTTCGGCCTGTTCACGTGGAGCCCTTGCGTTCCCCTTGTCCGGTCGGTGCGACGCGCTTCGGATCAGCGCTCCTGGAAGCTCCGCAGAATCCAGTCGAACTGCTTCTTGGTGGTGGCCCAGTCGTCGGCCGGCGAGGCCGAGTAGATGGCGTACTCGGTGCCGGCGTCGTTCATGTACCCGACGTCGATCGCATGGTAGGGCCCTGGGAAGTAGTGCGGCGGGTCCTTGGCCAGCGCGTTCCACGTGTACTCCCAGTGGACGCCCGGCTGGTCGCGGAAGAGCTCCTGTTTGAAGACCAGCCGCTTGTAGTCCACCAGCCGTTGTGAGACCTTCCGGTTCAGCTCGGTCATGTGCTCGTACGAGGTGGGGTAGTCCGGCGAGGTGTCGACGGCCACCCGCACGAGGTGCTTGCCCTTGTCGGGCGAGTAGTCGACCTGCCGCAGGCCGTCCTGGTCGATGGAGACGGTCCGCTTCCAGCCCTTGGGCAGGGAGAGGCTGAAGCCCACCGGGTCGTGGACGGTCTCCCAGCTGTCGGGGATCGTGCCCGCCGAGCCCGGCGAGCGGCTCGCCGTCGCCGAGGACGCCGGAGCGGGGCTCGAACCGCCGCTCGTCCTCCCGCTGTCGTCCTGCACCCCGTACCACTGCTGGAAGGCCACGGCCGCGCCGCCGCCGAGCACGGCCGCGACGGCGACGACGAGCACG
>NZ_JBLEBI010000373.1:0-1641 GCF_047340315.1 Streptomyces sp. AF1A | reverse complement strand
CCGCACCGGGCCCCTACGGGCACCCCCAGCAGGCGCCGCAGCCGGGCCCGTACGGGCAGCCCCAGTCCGGTTACGGATACCCGCAGCAGCCGCCGTACCCCGGCGCGCCCGGCGGGCCCTTCCCCGGGCAGGGCGGCGGCACCGGGAAGACGGCGCTGATCATCGCCGCCGCGGCGGCCGCGCTGCTCGTCATCGGCGGCACCGTCTACGCGTTGACCAGCGGCGGCGGCGACGGCGTCGGCAAGAAGCCCGTCGCCCAGCACAGCGACGACGGCACGCACTCCGCGACCGGCACCCCGTCCGCCTCGTCCGGCGGCGGTGACGACCCGGAGAACCTCAACGCGGGCCGCTCGGCCGGTGAGGCGAAGGTGCTCTGGTACAAGTCCGGCCCGGACGTGCCCGGTTCGGGCGCCGACGCCCCCGGCCTGTGGATCGCCGGGAACACGGTGGTGAAGGCGGCGTACCAGCAGGTCTTCGCCTACGGCGCGGGCGACGGGAAGTCCCCCTGGGGCCCCGTCGCCTTCCCGCACAAGATCTGTGCGGTCACCCCGCAGAAGTCGGCGGACGACAAGATAGTCGTGGCGTACATGAGTGGCGCCGGCGACAGCGCCAAGTGCAACCAACTTCAGCAGATCGACCTGAGGACCGGCAAGAAGGGCTGGAGCGGCGAGGTCGCCGACGGCGGGCTGTTCGACAGCGCGCTCAACGTCGAACTCACCGTGAGCGGCCGCACGCTGATGGTGGGCCGCTCGGAGTCGGGCACCGCGTACGACATGGACAGCGGCAAGAAGCTCTACGACAAGAAGAAGTACGGCGCGGCCTGCTTCCCGGCCGCGTACGCGGGCGGCGCCGGCCGGCTGGTGCAGGTGGCCTCGTGCGGGGCCGGTGGCGGCAACGAGCACGACGAGATCCAGGAACTCGACCCGGCCTCCGGCAAGGTGAAGTGGACCCAGCCGGTCAAGAAGGGCTGGCAGGTGAGCCGGGTCTACTCCCTCGACCCGCTCGTGGTCTACCTGACCAACCAGGACAAGAAGGCCTGGAACATCTCGACGTTCACCAAGGACGGCACGTTCCGTTCGGAGGTCAAGGTCGACGAGAAGTTCGCCCCCCGCTGCGGCTGGGCGGTCCTCGAACGCGACCTGCAGGGCTGCCAGGGGATCGCGGTCGACGCCGACACCCTCTATCTGCCCACGGACACGACCAGCACC
Source organism: Streptomyces sp. AF1A (assembly GCF_047340315.1). NCBI lineage: Bacteria > Bacillati > Actinomycetota > Actinomycetes > Kitasatosporales > Streptomycetaceae > Streptomyces > Streptomyces sp. AF1A. Next base: position 433 of record NZ_JBLEBI010000373.1, on the reverse strand, counting down.
GCCAACGAGATCGTCGCGATCGGCCTCGCCGACGGCAAGGCGAAGTGGCGGGTCAAGTCCCCGGCCGACGAGCCGATGGCACCGATCAAGGTCGAGGACGGCAAGCTCGTGGCGTACGTGCAGCCGTCATACGACGCGGGTGGCCAGGTGGTGTCCATCCCCACCACCGGCTCCTCCCACCCGACCAGGAAGCTGCTGCAGAACCCGAAGGGCACCGCGCAGATCGAGGACACCTTCTTCGACAGCGTCGTCGACTGGTCCGACGGGCGGTTCTTCATCTCCAACGGGCGGCTGTCCGGCAACACCCAGTCGAAGGAGAAGCTGATCATGGCCTTCGGCAACTGAGCCCGGCCCAGCCCACGTTCCGTCAGCCGTCCGGCCTTTCAAGCGTCACCGAGGTACCCGAGCCATGACCCAGCCGCCCCCGCCGCCG
>NZ_JBLEBI010000372.1:0-1641 GCF_047340315.1 Streptomyces sp. AF1A | reverse complement strand
GGGGCCTGGCCGCCTCCGTCAGCAGCGCGCGCACCCGGTCCGCCGCCGGCCGGTGCGCCGGGTCCTTCTGGAGCAGCCCGTTGATCACCTCGGCCAGCGGGCCGGAGGCCGCGGCGGGCGGCGCCGGGGTCGCGTTGAGGACGGACTGCAGGGTGGCCGGGGTGTTGCTGCGCCGGAACGGCGAGACGCCCTCGGTGGCCGCGTACAGGAGCACGCCGAGGGACCACAGGTCGCTCGCCGGTCCCGGCCGCTGCCCCAGCACCCGCTCGGGAGCGATGTACTCGGGTGAGCCGACGAAGCCGCCGGTGTCCGTCAGCCGCGTGTCGCCCTCGATGTGGGCGATGCCGAAGTCGGTGAGGACCACCCGGTCGTGCCGGCCGAGCAGCACGTTGTCGGGCTTCACGTCCCGGTGCAGGACGCCCGCCGCGTGCGCCGCCTCGAGCGCGCCGAGCACCTCCAGACCGATCCGGGCCACCTCGCGCGCGTCCAGCGTGCCCTCCTGGAGCACGCTGCCGAGGGTGCGCCCGCGCACCAGTTCCATCACGATCCAGGGCCGCCCGTCGACGACCGCGACATCGTGCACGTTCACCACCGCCGGGTGGTCCAGCCGGGCCGCCGCACGGGCCTCGCGGCGCATGCGTTCGAAGGCGTTGGCCCGTTCCCGTTCGGGGAGGTGGTCCGGTACGCGCGGCTCCTTGACGGCGACCTCCCGGTCCACCGTCTCGTCCTGGGCCCGCCACACGGTGCCCATTCCGCCGTGGCCCAGCTTGGCGAGCAGCCGGTACCGGCCCGCGATGAGGCGTCCGGCGCCGGGTTCGCGGGCGGGGGCCGCCTGGGCCGGCACCGCCGGGTGACCGCCGGGCTGCGGATGGTGCGGGGCCGGCTCCTGCCGCTGGGCCGGGTGCGGCCGCGGGGCCGACTCGCCCTCCGCTCCCTGCGGTTGCGCGTGCGGCGTCGGCGGTTGCAGCACAAAACTCGTCGTGTCGTCGGCCTCCCGGCCGACTCCCCCGTCACTGCTCATGACTCATCCATATCGCGCCCTGCACCCCCGCAGCCACAGGGAACCCGGAGCGGTCACGAACCCGTGACCGAGAAGGTGTCCACCGCGACGTCGAAGTACTCCCGGGCCTCGCGCACCTTTCCCACCGGCGCCGACACCCACACGTCGTACATCCGCCCGCCCTCCTCCCAGCACAGGTCGTAGGTGTGGCGCGGGCCCTCCGCGGCGCTGAAGCCGTCCCAGGTGAACTCCCAGAGCGCGGCGGGGTGTCCGGCGTGCGTGGTCCGGGTGACCCGGCCGTCGCGGTAACCGGGGTTGGTGGACGGCCCGTCGGCGGCCGAGCGGTTCATCACCGCCTCGGGGCCGCCCGGTTGGGGCGCGGTGGACTTGATGCCGAGGCGGAACGTCTGCCCGGGCGAGAGGTAGAACACCCGCTCGCCCTGCGGACTGCGGGTGAAGCCGTCGGGTACGGCGAGCGAGAAGCCCGCCGGATCCCGGGCGGTGCGATAGCCGGAGGGCGCGGTACGGGCGCCCGCGGGGGCTGACGCGGTGGCCGCCGGGCGGGTCGTGGTGCCCGACGGGGACGGAGTCGTACTCGTGCGGGTCCCGGTCGCCGTGCCGCCCGGGCTGCCGCCGCCCCC
>NZ_JBLEBI010000371.1:0-1663 GCF_047340315.1 Streptomyces sp. AF1A | reverse complement strand
CGCCCGGCTGGTCGACGGCCTGGTGGTGGGCGCCGTCACCGCCGCCGCGGCCGTCCCGCTCGGCACCAGGGCGGTCGACCACATCCAGCAGAAGGTCGACGCGGCCAAGCTGTCCGGCCGCGAGGTCACCGTCTGGCTGCTCGACGGCACGACCGGCACCTGCCTCGGCGTCGTCCTCGCCGTTCTGCTCCTGTCCGGCGTCGTCTACGAGGTGCTGCCCACCGTCAAGTGGGGCCGCACCCTCGGCAAGAAGCTGTGCGGACTGGAGGTGCGGGACATCGAGGCGCACGAGCCGCCGACGTTCGGCCCCGCGCTGCGCCGCTGGCTGGTCTACAGCGTCCTGGGGCTGCTCGGCATCGGGGTCGTGGGCGTGCTGTGGTGCCTGTTCGACCGGCCCTGGCGGCAGTGCTGGCACGACAAGGCGGCCCACACGTTCGTCGCGGGCTGACCGGGTGACGGGCGCGTCCCCCTTACGGCCGCCCGTCGGATGCGCAGCCGGGAGACTCGGGTTCCACTCGGGCCATGACCAGCGAACCGCCCCCCGGCTCCGGAGAGCAGCCCCCCGAGGACGATCCGCTCAGGAAGCGGCCCCCGTCGGACCAGGGGCCGGGCTCGCCGTACGACGCCCCGTACGGCGGCGCCCAGCAGCCCCCGCCGCCCGGCGGTGGGCAGCAACCCCCGTACGGCGGCGGGCAACCCCCTCCCTCCGGGGGAGGACCGTACGGCGGCGGGCAACCCCCTCCCTCCGGGGGAGGACCGTACGGCGGCGGGCAACCCCCAGGGGGAGGGCCCTACGGCGGCGGGCAACCCCCTCCCCCCGGGGGAGGGCCCTACGGCGGCGGCCCCTACGGCGCCGGCGGCTACCCCGCCGACCCGCTCGCCGGCATGCCCCCGCTCGCCGACAGCGGCAAGCGGACGCTCGCGCGCATCATCGACATGATCCTGGTCGGCATCGTCGTCTGGCTGCTCACGTGGGCGTTCGGCGTGCGCGAGTACGCGGTGAACGGCGACCGCATGGAGGTCGGCCGGTCCGTCGCGCAGTCCGTCATCGCGGCCGTCCTCTACGTGGCCTACGACACCTTCATGATCACTACGTCGGGGCAGACCCTCGGCAAGAAATGGCTGCGGATGCGGGTGGCCAACCTGGACGACGGCGCCACCCCCGCGGTGCAGACCTCGCTGATCCGCGCCCTCGTGCTGTGGGTGCCGTTCGCCTTCTGCTGCGCCTGCGTCTGGACGGCCGTCTGCGGTGGCTGGAGCTTCTTCGACAAGCCCTACAAGCAGGGTCTGCACGACAAGGCGGCCAAGACGGTGGTGGTCAGCACCGGTTGAGCCGAGTCACCCCGGGCGCCCGCGGCCGAGCGGCGACTCCGTGTGCGTCACGGACCCGCCGCTCTCGTACGTCCCGGGCGCACCCGCACCCGGGTCACAGCGTCGTGGGGACGCGTTCCTCGTCCGCCACCGCCTCGGCGGGCGCGGTGGCGGCGCGCGCCGCGGTCGCGGGCACCGTCATGGCGACCAGCACGCCCAGCGCGAGTGCCGCGAGGGCGATGACGGCGATTGCGAGGCCCGAACTCGTCTGGGACAGCAGCAGCATGGCGAGCGTCGAGAAGATCACGGTGCACGAACCGTAGGCGAGCTGTGCGGCAGTCGGACGAGGCAT
>NZ_JBLEBI010000370.1:0-1670 GCF_047340315.1 Streptomyces sp. AF1A | reverse complement strand
GCGGGCCGGCCGCTCCTCGGCGACCGCGTCCTCCGGTGCCCACTCCTCGTCCGGCCGGGGTGCGAAGCGCCCCGTGGGGTGCCGCCCGTCGCCGGAGCCGGTCGTCCTGTCCGACATCGCGCTCAACTCTCCTTCGGTCGGCCCCGGTTGAGGGACCACGGCGTGTGGGGGCGGTCACGGCCGCCGGCGTCGGCCTCCGAGGGGGTGCGCGAGCGGCCGGTCCGGGCGCCCGAGCCGGTCAGGTCGTCGAAGAGGGCGTGGGCGCCGACCAGAGCCCTGCGCATCTCCTCGGTCCCGGCACCGGCCTCGCCCGGCCCGCCGCCCGCCCCGGCGCCGGCCACCCGGTGCACCTGCCGGTAGCCGTCCACGTGCGCGGCGTGGTGCACGGACAGCGCGGCGAGCTGCTCCTCGTAGCGCCCGCCGTCGGGGTAGCCGCGGACGGCGGCCACCTCGGCGAGCAGCCGGTCGGCCTCGGCGACGGCCTCCCGCGGGGATTCGACGAAGTGCTCCTGCACGGTCGTCCAGCGCGCCGCGTACCGGTCCCGCTCGGCCCGGTCCAGGGGCCGTTCCCGCAGGTCTCCGTGGCGTTCGAGGCGCTCGGCCAGTTCTCGTTCGGCGGCCTTGGAGTCTCCGTCGTGCAGCGCCACCGCCCGCTCGTACTCGGGCCCGAAGCGCCGCTTCAGGCCGGCTCCGCCGCGGCGGCCGCGCTGGGTGGCGGCGGCCACCGCGGCGAGGACCACGGCCGCCACGATCACGATCAACAGGATGATCAAACCCGTGGACATGGTTGCCTTCCGGTCGGACCGGCCCCGCCGGCCGGTTCTCCCTTCGGGTGACCCGGAAGACCGCCCGCAAACGGCCTGGCCGTCAGTCCGCGAAGCGGCGCAGACCGGTCACCGACCACACGGTCGCGATGCGCCCCTCCTCCACCTCGAGCAGGTCGATGCCGCTCTTGTGCGCACCGTCCGGCCCGGTCACGTACCAGCAGCACGCGGCCCGGCCCGCCGCACCGTCCACCGTCGGCGTCCCGTCCACGGCGAACAGCAGGCCGGGCTTCTCCGCGCGGAAGGCACGCACGAACGCGACCATCCCGGCAGGGCCGTGGATCTCGTCCGTGGCCGCGTTCTCGGGGGCGTTGGCGAAGCGGATGCGGAAGCCGGGCGCGAGGAACGCCTCCGGGTCGCCGAAGTCGCCGTTCCACAGGGCGGTCCAGCGGTCGAAGAGGGCGCTGCCGGTGGCGGGGGTGAGGGCGGTGCCGGTCGCGGATGCGGTGGTCATGTGCGGTGCCTTTCAAGGTCGTCGACGGTCGTCTCCGTCGGGAACGGGCACCAGCCTGCGCGCCGTCCGCGACACCCCTGTGTCGGTGATTGCCGTCACATCCCGGGCGCGACCGCCGTCACGCCCGCAGATCGCCGAGAGGCACCACGTCCGAGCCGAGGGTGTCGAGCGCGGCGAGGTCGACGGCGCGGTCCGGGACCCGCTCGCCGAGGGCCGTGACCGCGCGGACGCGGTCGAGGCGGAAGCCGCGCGGGGCGTCCCGCAGCCGGCACCAGGCGGCCAGGTACCAGTGCTCCTCGCCGCCGAGGAACCCGAGCGGCTCGACGTCCCGTGCGGTGACGCGGCCCGCCGCGTCGGCGTAGTCCAGGCGCAGCACCCGGCCGGCCGTCAGC
>NZ_JBLEBI010000369.1:0-1674 GCF_047340315.1 Streptomyces sp. AF1A | reverse complement strand
CCTCGCCGTTTCGCTTGGTGCGATGAGGCGTCGCTGATCGCCAGCGGCTGGGTGGGCGGGGTGGTTTCGTTGCTTGGGCATGACGGAGTCCCGGCGCGGGGTCGGGTTCTCCAAGGTCTTTCGGGTCGTGGGCGGTCAGGGGTTTGCTGGTCAGCCGGCGGGACGGGGTAGTGCGGCGAGGCGGTGGAAGGCCGTGGCCAGTTCGTTTTTCCAGGGCCAGGTCGCCGATATCCGCAAGCGGAGGCGTCGGCCCCCTCGGGTGAGGCGGGCGGCGACGTGCAGCAGTCGGTAGCGGAGCTTCTTCGGCTCGGCAGCCGCGAGTTCGCCGTCCAGGAGGAGGGTGCGGGTCCAGGCCAGCAGGTCGATCGCCGCGAGGCTGAGTTCGAGCCAGACGGCGTTGATGCCGAAGCCTCGGGAGGGGAAGCGGCCGAATCCGGTGGTCTTGCCGCATCGGATGTGGTCCTCGACGGTGGCATGCCCGCGGTGACGGACTTCGAGGAACTGGGCGGAGCCGCCACCGGAGTAGGGGGCGTCGGTAAGCAACACCTGGTGACGCAGGCCCTCGTCCTGGTCGAACAAGGACAGTTGGGCTCCGGGGTGCGGCCGCTCGCGGCGCACGATGATGCGGGTGCCGGCCGGGTAGCCGCCCAGATCGACCATGCCGGTCAGCTCGGCGACCTCAGCGCCATCACGTATGGTCCCGTCCTGGTCCAGGGCGGGATGCCAGAGGCGAGCGGGAATGGCCCGGACAGCGCGGCGGACCGGCTCGGTCATGGCGTATCCGACCGAGAAGAAGGTGCGGATTCCTCGTTTGCGCAGGTCACGGACGTGAGCGAGGAAGGCTTTTGCGGATCCGGCGCTGTCGGTGCGGACCAGGATGTCGGTGCCGTGCCGGTAGGCGTCGGGGATCTGCGCGAGTGCCTGGTCGAGTACCGCGATGTGGTCGCTCGCGGTGTTGGCGCCGGCGTTCCCGGGCCGCAGTCGGCCGGACAGTGCCTCTCCGGTGTTGGCCAGGAAGCACAGCAGCGGGTGGTAGCCGAAGCCGCCCTTGTAGGTGGGTGCTGCCTGGTCTTTCTCGGAGTGGCAGGTGACCAGGGTGGCGTCGAGGTCCAGGACGAGTCCGGGCAGCATGCGTCCCGCGGACCGGGCTGCGGGTATGCCCTCGCCTCTTTCCGCGGCCTGCAGCCAGGCGACTTCCCGAGCCTGGGCTCGGGCCGAGCGCAGAGAAGCCAGTGCCCGCTCGTCAACGTCGGCGAGCAGCCGCCAGGCCGTCGGTGTCGAGGCGACGGGGCCGAACACCTCGGCCTGGTCACGCAGCACGGCCAGGTCTGTGATGGTCTCGCCGCCATCGGCGAGCATCACCGCGAGATCGGTGGCGATCCTGCCCGGATCATGTCCGGTCCCACGCGGGCGAAGGGAGCGCAACGCCATGGAATATGCGCCGGTCAGCCCGGTGGCATCAGCAAGATCCGCCAGCAACCGTGCCCCGGCATGACCGACCACACCCGAACCATCAGTACTGACATGAACCCGGGGACGCACGATAGCCTGCACGTAGAAAGTGCCCTCCGCTTGGACCGACAGAACCCCTTAGCAAGGTTCATCGTCCCAGGTCAGGAAGGCACTTTCGTATTTCTGCCCCATCACCCGCCGTACTCAAGCGAAACGGCGAGG
>NZ_JBLEBI010000368.1:0-1710 GCF_047340315.1 Streptomyces sp. AF1A | reverse complement strand
CATGCCGGGGACCTGCCTCAGGCGCGCCGTGCGGGGCGCAGGAACGCTTTCCAGCCACCGGCCGGCCGCTCGCCGACCTCCAGGGAGCGCAGTCGCGCCAGGATCCGCGGGTCCTGGGCGTCGAGCCAGTCGGCGAACTGCCGGAAGGAGACCAAGCGCACCTCCGGGCGTCCGGCGATCCGGCGCAGGGCCTCCTCGGCGGCGTCCATGTAGATGCCGCCGTTCCACTCCTCGAAGTGGTTGCCGATGAACAGCGGCGCCCGGTTCGTCTCGTACGCGCGGTCGAAGCCGGCCAGGTAGGACTGCGTCGCCTGGGCGCGCCAGTAGGGGTAGTTGTACGAGGGCGCGCGCGTCGTGTTCCGGGACTGGTTCGCCAGCATGTTGTAGTCCATGGACAGCACCTCGAAGCTGTGCCCGGGAAAGGGGATGCCCTGCAGCGGCAGGTCCCAGAGACCTCCCCGCTTGCGCGGCCAGCGTTGGACGCCGCCCGGTGACGAGGCGTCGTAGCGCCAGCCGAGTGCGCGCGCCGCGGGCAGCAGGTTCTCCTGGCCGAGCAGGCACGGGGTACGGCCGCCCACCAGTTCCTTGTCGTAGTCGAAGGGCAGCGGCGGATCGTCGTGCCAACCGGTGTTCGTCCGCCAGGATTTCACGAACGACCTCGCCTGCTCGATCTCCGCATGCCACTGCGCGGACGTCCAGTCGGCCACCGATCCGGGGCCCTCGCAGAAGTGCCCGTTGAAGTGGGTGCCGATCTCGTGGCCGTCGTGCCAGGCCTGCCGGACGTACTTCAGGGTCTCCTTGATGTGCGCGTCGCTGAGGTAGCCGATGTCCGAGGCGCCGGCCGGGTTGTTCGGCGGCCGGTACAGCCGCTTCTTGTCCTCCGGCAGCAGGTACAGGCCGGACAGGAAGAACGTCATGTGCGCCCCGTGGGCGCGGGCGAGGTCCAGGAAGCGCGGGAACAGGCCGGTTCCCAGCTCGCCGGCGCCGTCCCAGGAGAACACCACGAACTGCGGGGGAGTCTCGCCGGGTTCGAGCGCGGCGGGCGGATCCGGCTGGTTCGGCTGGCGTCCGGTGTACGACGTCGAGCCGTCACCGATCAGCCTGGTCGCCTCCTGCGCCCCGGGCCCCGCCGAACCGAAGCCCCATCCGTCCCGGCCGCATCCGGTCAGCGCGGTGGCGGTCACGGCGGCACCGGCGCCGAGAGCCAGGCGTGCCACGTGCCGGCGGCTGATTCCACTCGTCGACATCCCGGATCGCGCCCCGTTCCGACGCGTTGTGCGCCCCTCGGCCGTTGCTGTCAGTGCCGTGGACAATAAAGGCGATAAACATATGAATCGGAGCAGCTGGTCGGCGTGGCGCGTGAACAGGGCACCGTTCGGCCGAGGGGCGGCCCGCTCGTCGGCCGTACGCCGCGACGTCGCGCGCCGCCAGGGCGGCGAAGAGCACGGCGGCCGGCCGAGCACGCGCTGCACATCCGTGCAGGCCACCTGCTCCTCGGGCGTGGGTTCGCCGAGGATGGCGAGGGTGCTGTCGGCGACGGCCGGCTGCAGGAACCGGATCATCCGTGCGCGGGCCTCCCCGGGGGAGCACCCCCGGAGCGCCACCGGCTCCCTCACGCACTCGGCGAGGGCGGCGGCGCGCTGCCCGGGGCGTGGTGGCGGGGCAGGTCGCGCCGTCGTGTTCCTCGGTGCGCGGGCCGGTCGCGGCGAC
>NZ_JBLEBI010000367.1:0-1730 GCF_047340315.1 Streptomyces sp. AF1A | reverse complement strand
GGCGGCTCCCTCAGCAGTCGTCCGCAGTCGCCCCCGCAGTAGACGGAGTCGGCCGGGCCGAGCCACTTGCAGTCCGGGCACTCGACGAGGTCGTCGGAGCCCGGGCCGGGCTCGGTGCCCGGCGGGGCGGACGGCGGTGGGCCGGCGGCCGGCTGCTGCGGGGGGCTGGTCATGGCGCTGGAGAGGATCAGGTGCTGCCAGTCGACGTCCTTCAGGCCGGCACGGACCCGGCCCGAGCCGGGCCCGTCCTCGATCCGCCGCAGCGCGTCGAGCAGGTGGGTGTCGCGTAGTTCGCCGGCCAGTTCGAGGGCCCGGGCGAGGTCGCGGTCGGCCGCCGCCCGGCCGTCGGGGCCGCGCAGCCAGGCCCGGTAGGCGCGGGCCACCGCGGCGCCGGCCTGCTGGTACAGCTCGTGCCGGCGGACGCCGGGGTGCCGGCGGGAGGCGTCGAGCGGGTTGTCGGTCCAGCGCACCAGGATGGGCTGCGGCGCGGGCAGCCGCACGGGGCGCCCGACGTCGGGTACGACGAGCTCGACGGCGGCGAGCTGGAGGTCCTCGTCCCGCTCGCGGCCGGTGGGGTCGGCCGCGAGCACCACCTGGAAGTGCCGGATCTCGTCGCCCCAGGCGCGGGTGACGTACTCGGCGCCGCGTGCGGACGACCCGGTGGTGGTGGCGAGGAGTTCCTGTTCGCCGGGCACGATCTGCTTGACCTGGCGGATGACCGTGCCCGGGGTGGGGGTGAGCCGGATGCGCAGCTCGGGTACCGCCGTGCCGAGCAGCCCGGTGACCAGCTCCTCGTACGCGGCGGTCAGTTCGGACTCGCTGCGGACGGCGCCGGCCCGGCCGTGCAGCCGCCGGGTGATGCGCAGCAGCAGTTCGGCGTCCCAGTCGTCGCCGATGCCCCAGGCGTCGCAGACGAACCGGCCCTCACAGGCGTCCAGGGCGGTGTCCAGGGGCATGGCGGCCCGGTGGTCGTGCTCGTTGCGTCCGTCGGTGAGCAGCAGGACGTGCTTGACGGGCGCGGGCTGTTCCTTCAGCAGCCGCCGGGCGAGGTCGAGCCAGGTGCCGATGGCGGTGCCGCCGTCCGCGTCCAGGATGCGTACGGCCCGCTCGGCGGCGTCCCGTTCGGCCGGCCCGGCGACGGCGGGCGCGGCACGGCCGGGGCCGGGGTGCACGACGGTGGCGTCGAATCTGCCGGAGAGCACGGCGAAGGCGGTGCCCTCGGGCAGCATGCGCACCGCGGCGACGGTGGCGTCCTTGGCGGCGCGCAGCTTGGCGGCCGGGTGCAGCATCGACCGGGAGGTGTCGACGATCAGCACCTCGGCGAGCGCGGGGCCGCTGCCGGGGGCGTGTCCGGTGGTGAGCCCGGCGCCGTGGGCGCGGACGCCGATCTCCAGGACGGCGTGCATCTCGCGTTCGGCGCTCTGCCCGGCGGGCGCGGCGGCGGGCAGCTCCTTCTGCTGGCCGACCGTGAGCGTCACCTCGGTCTGCTCGGCCGTGGTCATGCTTACCCCTCCGCGAAGGTCATGGGTGTCCTCAGAAGGTGGTCAGGGGGCGGACCGCGTGGGCCAGGTCGAGCAGCCGGCCGTGCTCCCCCGCGGTGCGGGCCTGGGCGGCCAGCTGACGGAAGGAGTGCTCCAGCAGGGTGCGCAAGGCGTCCTCGTCCCCGGGTCCGAGGAGGTCCTGGGCGGGCGGCTCGGGACCCCAGCCCTGCGCGGGCCGGGCGTGCAGGG
>NZ_JBLEBI010000037.1:0-46793 GCF_047340315.1 Streptomyces sp. AF1A | reverse complement strand
GGGGGGGCCGACCGGTCCCGTTCCGCCTTGCGGCCGCGCCGGTCAGGCCACCGTCTGCCGGCACGCCTGACGTCCCGCCGCCGCGGCCGCCATGCGGCCGAGTGCCTCGTCACGGTCGCAGGGGTGGGCGCCGAGGGACACCTGGCGGGCGACGATCGAGCGCTCCGCGCGCATCAGCCGCCAGCCGCGGCGCAGCAGGAACGGCACCGACTTGCGGCCCTCCTTCAGGTCCCGCAGGAAGCGGCGCCGGAAGGTGGTGACCGGCCCGCGGGTCAGGCACAACGCGTCCGCCAGCACGCCCAGTTCCCGGCAGCGCTCGACGATCTCCGCGGCGAAGACGCCCTCCGCGACGAACAGCGGGGTGCGGCCGATGTGCAGCGTGTCCTCGCCGGTACGGGCGCTCAGCGAGATGTCGTACACCGGGACCGGTGTCGAACCGGTCGCGCACAGCCGGGCGATGGCGGCGACCGCGACGTCCGCGTCCCACGAGCCGGGGTGGTCCCAGTCGATGTCCGAACTCCCCTCCACCAGGGGCAGAGTCGGGTCGTCGCCCTCCTTGTAGAAGTCGTCCAGGCGCAGGACGGGGAGGCCGGAACGGGCGGCGACCAGTGACTTGCCGGAGCCCGAGGGACCGCACAGCAGCACGACACGGGCGGGGGACGGGGGATGGATGCTCACGGAACACCAGTTTGACGCATGGCGGCCCGCCTGCCGACCCCGCGGGTCGGCTTTTGAGCGTGAGCCCCACCTCAACTACCCTGCGTGTCGACCCTTTTACTCTGCGCACCAGAAGGTGGCATCACCGATGGCCCGACACACCTCTCCCCAGCATCCCGCCGCGCAGCGCGCCGTGATCGCCCTCGCGACCGCCACGGCGGCGCTGGGCGCGGGCGCGGCGACGGCCCACGCGGCCCCGGCCGCTCCGCTCGTCGATGTCCCGTGGCGGCCCACCGCGCTCGGCCACATCGACCCCCAGGCGGGCCTGGCGGCCGTCACCGGCACCGCCGGCTACGTCACCGGCCCGGTCTCCGGCCTCAAGCCCAACCCGCTGGCCGGCACGGGCGTCGACCCGCTGGACAACGGCGTCGGCACCCAGGTGGCGGACTTCAGGCCGATCGAGTCCCGGATGGTCACGGCCCCGGTGGCGGAGGCCCCGTCGGTCGGGAGCATTCCGGTGATGGGGCAGGTGGTCGGCTCCGTGCGGTAAGGCCTGGCGCCCGCACACGCAGAGAGCCGCGCCTCCCCCGGACGGAGGGGAGATGCGGCTCTCCGTATGAGTGGATCCGTCAGCCCGTCAGTACGACGACCCCGACGCGCCCAGTGCCCCCGTCGGGTGCCACACCGTCTTCGTCTCCAGGAACGCCGTCATGCGGTCGGTGCCCGGGGTCTCGAAGTAGTCCACAGGCTGTGGGCGCAGGACTCGCTTCAGGTTGTCCGCCGCCGCGATCTCCAGTTCCTTCGCCAGGTCCTCGTCGGCACCGGCCAGGTCGATGGCGTTGACGTCCTGGTGGGCGGCGAGCGGCGTGGCGATCTCCGCCGTGCGGCCGGAGAGGACGTTCACGACACCGCCGGGCACGTCGGAGGTGGCCAGCACCTCGGCGAGGGACAGGGCCGGAAGCGGGGACTTCTCGCTCGCCACCACGACCGCCGTGTTGCCGGTGGCGATCACCGGGGCCACGACCGAGACCAGGCCGAGGAAGGACGACTCCTGCGGGGCCAGGACGGCGACCACGCCGGTCGGCTCGGGGGAGGAGAGGTTGAAGAACGGGCCCGCGACCGGGTTGGCGCCGCCGATCACCTGGGCGATCTTGTCGGTCCAGCCGGCGTACCAGACCCAGCGGTCGATCGCCGCGTCCACGACCGCGGCCGCCCTGGACTTCGACAGGCCCTCGGCGTCGGCCACCTCGCGGACGAACTGGTCCCTGCGGCCCTCCAGCATCTCCGCGACCCGGTACAGGACCTGGCCGCGGTTGTAGGCGGTCGCGCCGGACCAGCCGCCGAACGCCTTGCGCGCCGCGACGACCGCGTCACGCGCGTCCTTGCGGGAGGAGAGCGGCGCGTTCGCCAGCCAGTTGCCCTTGGAGTCGCCCACCTCGTACACCCGGCCGCTCTCGGAACGCGGGAACTTCCCGCCGACGTACAGCTTGTAGGTCTTGAAGACGGAGAGTCGCCCAGTCTTTTCCATCTTTTCGGTCTTATCGGACATCGAGGTACGCCTCCAGGCCGTGGCGGCCGCCCTCGCGGCCGAAGCCCGACTCCTTGTAGCCGCCGAATGGCGACGTCGGGTCGAACTTGTTGAACGTGTTGGACCAGACGACACCGGCGCGCAGCTTGTTCGCGACGGCCAGGATGCGGGAGCCCTTCTCGGTCCAGATGCCCGCCGACAGGCCGTACTGGGTGTTGTTCGCCTTGGCGACCGCCTCGTCGGGCGTGCGGAAGGTGAGGACCGACAGCACCGGGCCGAAGATCTCGTCGCGGGCGATGGTGTGCGCCTGGGTGACGTTCGTGAAGAGCGTCGGGGCGAACCAGTAGCCGGAGGAGGGCAGTTCGCAGGCCGGGGACCAGCGCTCGGCGCCCTCCGCCTCGCCCTGCTCGGCGAGCGCGGTGATCCGGGCCAGCTGCTCGGCGGAGTTGATCGCGCCGATGTCGGTGTTCTTGTCCAGCGGGTCGCCCAGGCGGAGGGTGGAGAGCCGGCGCTTGAGGGAGTCCAGCAGCTCATCGTGGATCGACTCCTGGACCAGGAGGCGGGAGCCCGCGCAGCAGACCTGGCCCTGGTTGAAGAAGATGCCGGTCACGATGCCCTCGACGGCCTGGTCGATGGGCGCGTCGTCGAAGACGATGTTGGCGCCCTTGCCGCCCAGTTCGAGGGTGAGCTTCTTGCGCGTGCCCGCGACGGTCCGCGCGATCTCCTTGCCGACCGCCGTGGAGCCGGTGAAGGCGACCTTGTTCACGTCCGGGTGCGCGACCAGCGCGGCGCCCGTGTCGCCGTAGCCCGGAAGGATGTTGACGACGCCCTTCGGCAGGCCGGCCTGGCGGCAGATGTCCGCGAAGAACAGCGCCGAGAGGGGGGTGGTCTCCGCGGGCTTGAGGACGACCGTGTTGCCGGTCGCGAGCGCCGGGGCGATCTTCCACGCCAGCATCAGCAGCGGGAAGTTCCACGGGATGACCTGTCCGGCCACGCCCAGCGGCCGCGGATCGGTGCCGAAGCCGGCGTGGTCGAGCTTGTCCGCCCAGCCCGCGTAGTAGAAGAAGTGCGCGGCGACCAGCGGGAGGTCGGCGTCGCGGGTCTCCCTGATCGGCTTGCCGTTGTCCAGCGTCTCCAGGACGGCCAGCTCGCGGCTGCGCTCCTGGATGATCCGGGCGATGCGGAACAGGTACTTGGCGCGCTCGGAACCGGGCAGCGCCGACCACTTCTCGAACGCCTTGCGTGCCGCCCTGACCGCGCGGTCGACGTCCTCGGCCCCGGCCTGGGCGATCTCCGACAGCACCTCCTCGGTGCTGGGGCTGACCGTCTTGAAGACCTTGCCGTCGGCCGCCTCCACGAACTCGCCGTCGATGAACAGGCCGTAGGAGGGGGCGATGTCGACGATCGAGCGGGACTCGGGCGCCGGTGCGTACTCAAAAACCATGATCGATCAGTCCACCGTCACGTAGTCGGGGCCGGAGTAGCGGCCGGTGGCCAGCTTCTGACGCTGCATCAGCAGATCGTTCAGGAGCGAGGAGGCGCCGAAGCGGAACCAGTGGTTGTCCAGCCAGTCCTCGCCGGCCGTCTCGTTGACGAGGACGAGGAACTTGACGGCGTCCTTGGCGGTGCGGATGCCGCCGGCCGGCTTCACGCCGACCTGGATGCCGGTCTGGGCGCGGAAGTCGCGCACCGCCTCCAGCATCAGCAGGGTGTTGGCGGGGGTGGCGTTGACGGCGACCTTGCCGGTGGAGGTCTTGATGAAGTCGGCGCCCGCGAGCATGCCGAGCCAGGAGGCGCGCCGGATGTTGTCGTACGTCGACAGCTCGCCGGTCTCGAAGATGACCTTGAGGCGAGCGGCCCCGCAGGCCTCCTTCACGGCGAGGATCTCGTCGTACACCTTCAGGTACCTGCCCGCGAGGAACGCGCCGCGGTCGATGACCATGTCGATCTCGTCCGCGCCGGCGGCGACGGCCTCGCGCACGTCGGCCAGCTTGACGGACAGCGGCGCGCGGCCCGCGGGGAAGGCGGTGGCGACGGAGGCGACCTTCACGCCGGAGCCGGCGACGGCCTCCTTGGCGACGGCCACCATGTCGGGGTACACGCAGACGGCCGCCGTGGTCGGGGCCGTCCGGTCCGTCGGGTCGGGGAGGACCGCCTTGGCGCCGAGCGCCCGGACCTTGCCCGGGGTGTCCGCGCCTTCCAGCGTCGTCAGGTCGACCATCGAGATGGCGAGGTCGATGGCGTACGCCTTCGCGGTGGTCTTGATGGAACGGGTGCCGAGAGACGCGGCACGCGCCTCCAGGCCGACCGGGTCGACGCCGGGCAGCCCGTGCAGGAAGCGGCGCAGCGTGCTGTCGGACGCGGTGACGTCGGCGAGAGCCTGTGCTGGGGGTGCAGTGGTGGGCATGGTCACCAGACGAGCATATCTACGCGCGTAGCAGCTGTACAGCCCCGGGGCCTGCTCTTCCGGCGTGCTGCGGCCGTTTCCTCGGGCGTCGAGCGCACGAGAGAGGGCCGGTCGAGCGCACGAGGAAGGGCTGGTCGGAGCGCACGCGGAAGGGCTGGTCGAGCGCGCGGAAGGGCTGGTCGAGCGCGCGGAAGGGCTGGTCGAGCGCGCGGAAGGGCTGGCCCAGCGCATGAGGAAGCGTTGGTCGAGCGCGCGGAAGGGCTTCCGCCGGTCACGGATGAGCGGCGGTCACGGGGTGCGGTAGCGGTACCCCGGTCTGCGTCATGCACAATCGGGCCATGACGACCCCGGACCACCAGTCACCCGCGTCACCGCCTCCGGCGCCCACCGCCAAGGACCGGATCTACCGCTCGCCCATGGGCCTGGTGGGCGGTGTGCTGCTGCTCGCGGTCGTCGCCTGGCTGGGCATCGACGCGCTGGTCAACGGCCACGGCCGCACGCCGTGGCTGGCGCTCGCCGGCATGATCCTGCTTGTTCCGCTGGTGAGCGCCTTCACGCTGCGGCCCGCCGTCTTCGCGAACGAGGACCGGCTGCGCATCCGCAACCCCTTCCGGGTGATCAGTGTGCCCTGGGGCCGGATCGAGACCCTGCGCTCCAGCTTCTCCAACGAGGTGGTCACCAAGTCCGGCACCAAGTACCAGCTGTGGGCCATCCCGGTCTCGCTGCGGGCCCGGAAGAAGGCCGAGCGGCGCCAGGCGCGGGCGGCGATGGAGGCGGCCCGCGGCACGTCGCGCGGCGGCGGATTCGGGATGACCGGCCTCGGCGGGGGCCTGGGCGGGAGCTTCGGTTTCGGCGGGTTCGGCGGCCAGCGCGATGCCGACACCGCAGGGCCGACCCGGGCGGAGTCCGACCAGGCCATGGACGACCTGCGCGACCTTCTCGATCGGCGCGGCGACGCCGAGTCGGCGCAGGGCGAGGTCACGGTCCGCTGGGCCTACGAGGTGGCCGCGCCCGCACTGGCCGGCGCGATCCTGCTGGCGATTCTCCTCGGCACGGGCTGAGCGCGAGGCTGCCGGGGCTCCGGGGGCTACGGCGCCGGGCGACGACCCGAGCGAGGGCTGGCCGGCATCCGGCGGGGGCGTCACCGCACGTCCCGCATCCCGGGCCGTGTTGTGGCGAGGGTGCGGTGTCCGGCGGGGGAGTTGCCGCACGTTCGCGTCCCGGGCGGTGTCGTCGCGGGGGTCTGGTGTCCGGCGGGGGCGTCACCGCACGTCCGCGGTGTTGCCCTGGGCGTCCGGTGTCCGGCGGGGGCGTCACCGCACGTCCCGCATCCCGGGCCGTGTTGTGGCGAGGGTCCGGTGTCCGGCGGGGGAGTTGCCGCACGTTCGCGTCCCGCGCGGTGCTGCCTCGGCGGCCACCATCTTGTGCGCGCGTCACCGCACGCCCTGCACCCGTGAGGTGCCGCCCCCGGCGCCCGGCCGGCCGGCGGCACCCGGCGTCCTGGACCTGGTGCCCGTCGCGTCGACCTGGTGCCCGTCGCCTGCGGCCGACCGTCCTCCGGAACAGCCGCTGTGCTCCGAGCCCGGCACGGAGCGCAGCCCCACCCGTGCCCACCGGCGCCCACGGAGCCGTCCGCCTCGCGCGGGATCACAGGCGGCCGGCGTGGTCGGCGGAGCCGTCCGCGTGGTCTCGGCGTCCCCGCACGGACGTGCCGGGGCGTCAGATGCCCGCCGCCTCCGACAGGTCGTGCTTGAGGGCGTCCAGGAGTTCCGTCGCGCGGGTGCGGGCGGCCGGGAGACCGGCGTGCGCGGCGACCGGTACGACGACCTCCAGGTAGCACTTCAGCTTCGGCTCGGTGCCGCTGGGGCGCACGATGACGCGGGCGCCGTCGAGGGTGTAGCGCAGACCGTCCGTGGGCGGCAGCGTGTCCGTGCCGCGGGTGAGGTCCTCGGCGCGGGTGACGGCCAGGCCCGCCAGCTCCGCCGGGGGCCGCTCGCGCAGGCGGCGCATCGCGGAGGCGATCAGCGAGAGGTCCTGGACGCGGACCGAGAGCTGGTCGGTGGCGTGCAGGCCGTGCTCGACGGCGAGGTCGTCGAGCAGGTCGAGGAGGGTACGGCCCTCCTCCTTCAGCACCGACGCCAGCTCGGTGATCAGCAGCGCGGCGGTGATGCCGTCCTTGTCGCGCACGCCCTGCGGGTCCACGCAGTAGCCGAGGGCCTCCTCGTAGCCGTAGCGCAGGCCGTCGACGCGGGCGATCCACTTGAAGCCGGTCAGCGTCTCCTCGTACGGCAGGCCCGCCTTCCCGGCGATCCGGCCGAGGAGGGAGGAGGAGACGATCGACTCGGCGAACACGCCGGTCGCGCCGCGCCGGACCAGGTGCTCGGCGAGCAGCGCGCCGACCTCGTCACCGCGCAGCATCCGCCAGTCGGCGCCGTCCTTCACGGCCACCGCGCAGCGGTCGGCGTCGGGGTCGTTGGCGATGACCAGGTCCGGGTCGGTCGCGCGGGCCCGCGCGAACGCCAGGTCCATCGCGCCGGGCTCCTCGGGGTTGGGGAACGCGACCGTCGGGAAGTCCGGGTCCGGGTCGGCCTGCTCGGCGACCAGCACCGGCGCGGGGAAGCCGGCCCGGGCGAAGGCGGCGAGCAGGACGTCGCGGCCGACGCCGTGCAGGGCCGTGTAGACCGTCCGGGCGGTGCGCGGGGAACCGGGGGCCAGGACGGCGTCCGTACGCGCCAGATAGGCCTCCAGGACCGCGTCGTCCAGGGTCTCCCAGCCCGCCTCCGGGCGGGGTACGTCGTGCAGGGAGGCGATGGCGTCGATCTCGGCGGCGATCTCCGCGTCGGCGGGCGGCACGATCTGGGAGCCGTCGCCGAGGTACACCTTGTAGCCGTTGTCCCGGGGTGGGTTGTGGCTGGCCGTGACCTCCACGCCCGCGACCGCGCCCAGGTGCCTGATCGCGAACGCCAGGACGGGCGTGGGGAGCGGGCGCGGGAGTACGGCGGCACGCAGCCCGGCGCCGGTCATCACGGCCGCGGTGTCCCGCGCGAAGTCGGCGGACCTGTGGCGGGCGTCGTACCCGATGACGACGAGTCCGGCGCCGTCGCCCCCGCTGGGCGTGCCGTTCCTCTTCAGGTACGCGGCGAGGCCGGCGGCCGCGCGGATGACGACGCTGCGGTTCATGCGCATGGGCCCGGCGCCGAGCTCGCCCCGCAGGCCGGCGGTCCCGAACTGCAGGGTGCCGCCGAAGCGGGCGGACAGTTCCGCCGTGTCACCGGCGTCGATCAGCTTGGCCAGTTCGTCGCGGGTCTCCTGGTCGGGGTCCTCGGCGAGCCATGCGCGGGCCCTGGCCATCAGATCGTCGTGCACCTTGGAATCAACCTCTCCGTGTCTGCCTGGTCCACCGGGGCGCCGCCCCGCTCAGAGCTTGCCCAGCACCTGCGCCAGCAGCTGCCCCATGCGCGCCGCCGAGTCGCGGCCCGCCTGGAGGACCTCCTCGTGGTTGAGGGGTTCGCCGGTCATGCCGGCGGCGAGGTTGGTGACCAGGGAGATGCCGAGCACCTCGGCACCGGCCTCGCGGGCGGCGATGGCCTCCAGGACCGTGGACATGCCGACCAGGTCCGCGCCGATGACACGGGCCATGCGGATCTCGGCCGGGGTCTCGTAGTGCGGGCCGGGGAACTGCGCGTAGACGCCCTCTTCGAGGGTGGGGTCGATCTCCTTGCACAGGGCGCGCAGCCGCGGCGAGTAGAGGTCGGTCAGGTCGACGAAGTTGGCACCGACGATCGGCGAGGTGGCCGTGAGGTTGATGTGGTCGCTGATCAGGACCGGCTGGCCGGGGCGCATCCCCTCGCGCAGGCCGCCGCAGCCGTTGGTGAGCACGACCGTCTTGCAGCCGGCCGCGACGGCCGTCCGCACGCCGTGCGCGACGGCGGCGACACCGCGGCCCTCGTAGAAGTGCGTGCGGCCCAGGAAGGCCAGGGCGCGCTTGTCACCGAAGGAGTACGAGCGGATCTTGCCGCCGTGGCCCTCGACGACCGGCGGCGGGAAGCCGGGCAGCTCGGTGACCTGGAACTCGGCATCGGGAGCGCCCAGGGCGTCGACGGCCGGCGCCCAGCCGGAGCCCATCACGAGGGCGACGTCGTGGGTCTCGGCGCCGGTCAGCTCGCGCAGGCGCGCGGCGGCGGCGTCGGCGGCGGCGTAGGGATCGCCCTTGATGTCGTCCGGAAGAAGAGATGCGTTCACGTGAACGAGAGTAGCCGGTCTTCGCCTACGCGCGTAGATGGAAAGGTCATGGGATTGAGATCGTTGTCTTGTCGTTTCCCACGAGGCGCCGCCGCCTCCTGCGGTGACTCGTCGGTGACGAGGACGTCCTCGTCACCGAAGCCCTCGGCGATGGGGATCAGCGGACGGCCGCGGCCGGCCCCGTACTCGCCGGGATGCGGTGGGTGAGCGGCCCCAAGCCTGCGAGGACGGCCGTCAGCAGGGCCGTTTCCGCAGCTCCATCACGTAGTCGTGGGGCGCGCCCGCCGATTCCGCCGCGTCCGCGATCTCGCCCAGGTAGCGGGCCGACGGCAGGCCGCCCTCGTAGCCGTTGAGGACGTACGTCCACGCCGTCTCCTCGCCCTCCAGGGTGTGCACGCGCACCCGCACCCGGCGGTAGAGGTCGAGCCCCACGCCCTCCCACCGGTCGAGGGACTCCTCGTCCATGGGTGCGATGTCGTACAGGCCGACGAAGACCTGCGCCAGCGGGTCCTCGACGATCGTCGCCAGCGCGCCCTCCCAGCCCAGCTGCTCCCCGCCGAAGGTGAGCCGCCAGCCGTTCAGCCAGCCGGTGGCGCGCAGCGGCGAGTGCGGTGCGCGGTGGGACATCAGCCGGGCGTCCAGGTTGCCGGCGTAGGCGGCATAGAGCGACATGGGGAGAGGGTACGGCAGGGGCCGGGCGCGCCTCTTCCGCCCAGTGAGCGATCTCGCGGCGCCCCTGGGCAGTAGCACCTTGAAGGGTGCGGGACAATGGAGTACGTGACTCGGATCGTGATCATCGGTGGCGGACCCG
This sequence comes from Streptomyces sp. AF1A, assembly GCF_047340315.1. Classification (NCBI taxonomy): domain Bacteria; kingdom Bacillati; phylum Actinomycetota; class Actinomycetes; order Kitasatosporales; family Streptomycetaceae; genus Streptomyces; species Streptomyces sp. AF1A. The sequence continues at coordinate 37,148 of NZ_JBLEBI010000037.1, read as the reverse complement.
GCGGATACGAAGCGGCGCTGGTGGCCGCGCAGCTCGGTGCGGAGGTGACCGTCGTCGACTGCGACGGTCTGGGCGGAGCGTCGGTCCTGACCGACTGCGTGCCGTCGAAGACCCTTATCGCTACGGCCGAGGTCATGACGACCTTCGACTCGTCGTACGAGGAGCTCGGCATCATCGTCGCCGACGACACCCCGCCGCTGGAGCAGGCGGCCCGGGTGGTCGGCGTGGACCTCGGCAAGGTCAACCGCCGCGTCAAGCGCCTGGCGCTCGCCCAGTCCCACGACATCACCGCCTCCGTCACCCGCGCCGGCGCCCGGGTCATGCGCGGCCGCGGCCGGCTGGACGGCATGCAGGCCCTGGACGGGTCCCGCAAGGTCGTCGTCACCGCCGCCGACGGCACCGAGGACACCCTCACCGCCGACGCCGTCCTCATCGCCACCGGTGCTCACCCGCGCGAGCTGCCGGACGCCCAGCCCGACGGCGAGCGCATCCTGAACTGGACCCAGGTCTACGACCTCACCGAGCTGCCGGAAGAGCTGATCGTGGTCGGCTCGGGCGTGACCGGCGCCGAGTTCGCCGGTGCCTACCAGGCGCTGGGGTCGAAGGTCACCCTGGTCTCCTCCCGGGACCGCGTGCTGCCGGGTGAGGACCCGGACGCCGCTGCCGTCCTGGAGGACGTCTTCCGCCGCCGCGGCATGAACGTCATGGCCCGCTCCCGCGCGCAGTCCGCCAAGCGCGTCGGCGACCGGGTCGAGGTGACGCTGGCCGACGGCCGGGTCATCAGCGGCACCCACTGCCTGATGGCCGTCGGCGCCATCCCGAACAGCGCGGGGCTGGGCCTGGAGGAGGCCGGCGTCAAGCTGCGCGACTCCGGGCACATCTGGACCGACAAGGTGTCGCGCACGACCGCTCCGGGCGTCTACGCGGCCGGTGACGTCACGGGGATCTTCGCCCTCGCGTCCGTCGCCGCCATGCAGGGGCGCATCGCCATGTACCACTTCCTGGGCGACGCGGTGACCCCGCTGAACCTGAAGACGGTCTCCTCGAACGTCTTCACCGACCCCGAGATCGCCACCGTCGGCTACACGCAGGCGGACGTGGACGGCGGCAAGATCGACGCGCGGGTGGTCAAGCTCCCGCTGCTGCGCAACCCGCGAGCCAAGATGCAGGGCATCCGGGACGGCTTCGTGAAGATCTTCTGCCGGCCGGGCACGGGCATCGTCGTCGGCGGTTGCGTCGTGGCGCCGCGCGCCTCGGAACTCATCCACCCCATCTCGATCGCCGTCGACAGCAATCTGACGGTCGAACAGATCGCGAACGCGTTCACGGTGTACCCCTCCCTTTCGGGGTCGATCGCGGAGGTCGCCCGGCAGTTGCACACCCGCAAGGCGACCGGGGAGGTCTGACGGCCCGGCAACTTCCCGCTGGTCACGGGGAGTTGTCGAGCATGCGTGCGGCATAGTCGGGGCGGGTAGGCCCTATACCACTTCCCGTCCGACCATGCGAACAACTTCTGTTATTCGGCGCAAACTGCTGAAACCAGACGGTCGCTGGGGTTACTGTCAGTTTCGTGTTCGCTGCTGAACGTCGCCAATTGATCCTCGAAATGGTGCGAGCGAACGGTGCCGTGTCGCTCCGTGAGCTCGCCCGCGTCGTCCAGACCTCCGAAGTGACCGTACGGCGGGACGTGCGGGCACTGGAGGCAGAAGGACTCCTCGACCGCCGGCACGGCGGTGCGGTACTGCCCGGTGGATTCACGCGAGAGTCGGGATTTCCGCAGAAGTCCCATCTCGCGACCGCCGAGAAGACGGCCATCGCCGATCTCGCCGCGAGCCTCGTCGAAGAGGGCGAGGCCATCGTCGTCGGGGCCGGTACGACCACGCAGGAGCTGGCCCGCCGGCTCGCGCGGGTGCCCGGCCTCACGGTCGTCACCAACTCCCTCCTGGTCGCCCAGGCGTTGGCCCATGCCAACCGGGTGGAGGTCGTGATGACCGGCGGGACCCTGCGCGGCTCCAACTACGCCCTCGTCGGCTCCGGCGCGGAGCAGTCCCTGCAGGGCCTGCGCGTGTCGAAGGCCTTCCTCTCCGGAAGCGGCCTGACGGCCGAGCGCGGCCTGTCCACGTCCAACATGCTCTCGGCGTCCGTCGACCGGGCGCTCGTCCAGGCCGCCGCGGAGGTCGTGGTCCTCGCCGACCACACCAAGCTCGGCACGGACACCATGTTCCAGACCGTGCCGACGGACCTCATCACCCGGCTCGTCACCGACGAACCCCCCGCCCACGACGACCGCGCCGCCACCGAGTTGCAGGCCCTCGCCGACCAGGGGGTGCAGATCGCCGTGGCCGGGGCGACCGGGAACCCGGGGGGTGAGCAGGTCCCGGCGGCCCGCCGCGCCCCGCTGCCGGGGCCACGAAGGGGCCAGCTGCCCACCGGCGCACTCCGCACGGCCTCGGTCCTGGGAGAGCAGCCGGCGGCTCCGGAACGGGGGCGCGTCGCGGATCTGCGGCGCCGTTAGCCGCGCCCGGCCGGGCACTACCGGGGACGCGCGCGGCGCCCGCCCCCGGGCGGGAAAAGGGCGACGCCCGACGGACCGGAGTGACCGGTCCACCGGGCGCCCGTGTGCAGGCCGGCGTCAGTCCTTGATCTCGCAGATCGCCGCGCCGGAGGTGACGGAGGCGCCGACCTCGGCGGCCAGGCCCTTGATGGTGCCCGCCTTGTGGGCGTTCAGGGGCTGTTCCATCTTCATGGCCTCCAGGACGACGACCAGGTCGCCCTCCTTGACCTCCTGGCCCTCCTCGACTGCGACCTTGACGATCGTGCCCTGCATGGGGGAGGCGAGGGTGTCGCCGGAGGCGACGGGGCCGGACTTCTTGGCCGCGCGGCGCTTCGGCTTGGCGCCGGCCGCGAGGCCCGTGCGGGCCAGGGACATGCCCAGGGACGAGGGCAGGGAGACCTCGAGGCGCTTGCCGCCGACCTCGACGACGACCGTCTCGCGGCCCGACTCCTCCTCCGCCTCGGTGTCGGCGGGGGCGGTGAACGGCTTGATCTCGTTGACGAACTCGGTCTCGATCCAGCGGGTGTGAACCGTGAACGGGTCGCCGGCACCGGTCAGTTCGGGGGCGAACGCCGGGTCCTTCACGACCGCGCGGTGGAACGGGATCGCCGTGGCCATGCCCTCGACCTGGAACTCCTCCAGGGCGCGGGCGGCCCGCTCCAGGGCCTCCCTGCGGGTGCGGCCGGTCACGATCAGCTTGGCCAGGAGGGAGTCCCAGGCCGGGCCGATGACCGAACCGGACTCCACGCCCGCGTCCAGGCGGATACCGGGGCCCGAGGGCGCGTCGAACCGCGTCACCGTGCCGGGGGCCGGGAGGAAGTTGCGGCCCGGGTCCTCGCCGTTGATGCGGAACTCGAAGGAATGGCCCCGCAGCTCCGGGTCGTCGTAGCCCAGCTCCTCGCCGTCGGCGATGCGGAACATCTCGCGGACCAGGTCGATGCCGGCGACCTCCTCGGTCACCGGGTGCTCGACCTGCAGGCGGGTGTTGACCTCCAGGAAGGAGATCGTGCCGTCCTGGCCGACCAGGAATTCGCAGGTGCCCGCGCCCTCGTAGCCGGCCTCCTTCAGGATGGCCTTCGAGGCGCGGTACAGCTCGGCGACCTGCTCCTCGGACAGGAACGGCGCCGGCGCCTCCTCCACCAGCTTCTGGTGGCGGCGCTGCAGGGAGCAGTCACGGGTGGAGACGACCACCACGTTGCCGTGCTTGTCCGCCAGGCACTGGGTCTCCACGTGGCGGGGGCGGTCCAGGTAGCGCTCGACGAAGCACTCCCCGCGGCCGAAGGCGGCGACCGCCTCGCGCACCGCCGACTCGTACAGCTCCGGGACCTCCTCAAGGGTCCGGGCGACCTTCAGGCCGCGCCCGCCGCCACCGAAGGCGGCCTTGATGGCGATCGGCAGGCCGTGCTCCCGCGCGAACGCGACGACCTCCTCGGCACCGCTCACCGGATCGGGCGTGCCGGCCACCAGCGGGGCGCCGGCGCGCTGCGCGATGTGCCGGGCGGCCACCTTGTCGCCCAGGTCGCGGATGGCCTGCGGCGGCGGGCCGATCCAGATCAGGCCGGCGTCCAGGACCGCCTGCGCGAAGTCGGCGTTCTCCGAGAGGAAGCCGTAGCCCGGATGGACGGCGTCCGCACCGGACTCACGGGCGGCGTTCAGCACCTTCTCGATGTCCAGGTAGCTGGTGGCCGGGGTGTCACCGCCCAGGGCGAACGCCTCATCCGCGGCGCGGACATGCAGAGCGTCCCGGTCCGGGTCGGCGTAGACGGCCACGCTCGCGATCCCGGCGTCCCGGCAGGCCCGGGCCACGCGGACAGCGATTTCGCCACGGTTGGCGATGAGCACCTTGCGCACGATTGAGGCTCCCTCCTTGAAACAAGCCGAGTTTAGGGACTGCCGACACGGCACTTCGACCCGTCCCCGATGGTGAGCTTGCCCACACGGAGCGTGATGCGAGGCCCGCTCGACCCGCGAAAGCCCTAGTCGCACCGGGGTACGCAGGACTCCTCCGGGAAAACCCTAGCCCGCTCATGTGGTCAAGGTCTCTGTGAGCACGTGCTGCGGCCCACTTCGTTTCTTTGTCGAGTCCCTACGAATGGCCCAATGATTCTTTGCTGCCGCCCGAACCCTTGTCCCCGGGTTTACCCGTTAGTAGCGTTCGCGATGTCTCGAACGTACCTGGGGTAACAGGGTCTGGCTGGAAGTGGGTGGGGACCGGTGGTACGCAGGCCGGTGGCGTGGGTCGTGGCGGTCGTCCTCCTCGCCGAGGCGTTCTTCATCGGAGCGCTGAACTGGTTCCTCGGCGTGGTCGTGGACCGGCAGAAGATGTCCCTGGCGGGCCTCGACCCGCACGTGATGTCGACGTCCTCGAAGGCCGGCGGAGTCGTCTTCGGCCTGTACTTCGCGCTGTGCGCCCTGGTGGCCCTGCTGGTCGCCGTACGCAACCGCGCCCCCGCCGGGTTCGGGCGCATCCTGCTGATCAGCGTGGCGGTCGTGCACGGCCTGCTGGGCGCCTTCGCGTGGGGCCTGGTCGGCTGGCCCGCCTTCGTGTTCATGGTGGTGGTGCTGGGACTCGTCGTCCTGCTCCTGATGACCTACGACCGTGAGGACGGCCCCGAGCGGGCGGCCGCCGGCGGGGGCGCCGGGCAGGACGGTGACCCGCAGGCGGAGAAGGAGCCCGCAGTCGCCCCGGCGGGTGAACCGGTGAGCTGTACGGAGCAGCCGCAGGACGGGGACGACGAGCCGCAGGACGCCGCCCCCGCTCAGGTCACTCGGACGGCGTCCACAACTCCGTGATGCCGACGCCGAGTTCCGCGAGGAGCTTGCGCACCAGGGGCAGGCTGATGCCGATCACGTTGCCGTGGTCGCCGTCGATGCCCTCGATGAACGGCGCCGAACGGCCGTCCAGGGTGAACGCCCCGGCGACGTAGAGGGGTTCCCCGGAGGCCACGTACGCGGCGATCTCCTCGTCGCTCGGCTCGCCGAACCGCACGACGGTGGACGCGGTCGCCGACACGTACCGCTTGGCCGTCGTGTCCCAGACGCAGTGCCCCGTCTGGAGCACGCCGGCCCGTCCGCGCATCGCCTTCCAGCGGGCGGTGGCCTCCTCGGGGTCGGCGGGCTTGCCGAGGGCGTGCCCGTCCAGCTCCAGCACCGAGTCGCAGCCGATCACCAGGGCGCCCTGCACCTCCGGCCTGGCCGCCACGACCGATGCCTTCGCCTCAGCCAGGGCGAGCGCCAGCTCCGCCGGCGTGGGGGCGGTGACGGCGTCCTCGTCCACCCCGCTGACCATCACCTCCGGTGCGAGGCCGGCCTGCCTGAGGAGGCCCAGGCGGGCGGGGGAGCGGGAGGCGAGGATCAGACGGCGGCGCGGCATGTCAGTCATGCGATCAGGTTAGTCACCGGGGTGCCCGTCCGGCTCACCTCAGGCCGATGGCCAGCATGGCCAGGACCATGCCCACGGCCATGAGGAAGCCGAGCCGCCGGAGCATGGCACGCGCCTCGCGCATGTCCTCCGGCGGCTCGTCCTTCGGGTCCGACCACAGCATGTCCCCAGCGTGCGGCCTCGACCGGGGAAGGTGCCTGAGTAGCCGTACTCAAGTTGACTGTCGGTGTCGTCGTGACGGCGGCGCCCGGCGACCGCGGTCGCGCGCCTCCCGGGCGGTCGCTCCTAGCCCGGCCAGTAGGTGCGGGTCCAGGACGCCGGGCCCGGCCTGGGCACGCGGGCGGCGGCGATCCGCGCCGGGTCGGACCACGCGTCCTTCGGGCTCTCCGCGCCGGACGGCGCCGTCGCTGCCGCCGCGGCGCGGGCGCGGACCACCGCCAGGGCGGCGGCCAGCTCCTCGGGGGTCGGGTTGCCTCGTACGACCTTGATCGTCATGTCGGCTCCTGTCGGTCGGCGGGGCCTAGAGGGGGATGTTGCCGTGCTTCTTCGGAGGCAGGGATTCCCGCTTGGTGCGCAGCTGACGCAGACCGCGGACGACGTGGGCGCGGGTGTCGGACGGCATGATCACCCCGTCGATGTAGCCGCGCTCGGCCGCGACGTAGGGGTTGAGGAGCGTGTCCTCGTACTCCTGGATGAGCTGCGCCCGGGTGGCCTCGGCGTCCTCCGCCTCGGCGATGGTGCGCCGGTGCAGGATGTTGACCGCGCCCTGGGCGCCCATGACGGCGATCTGGGCGGTGGGCCAGGCCAGGTTGAGGTCCGCGCCCAGGTGCTTGGAGCCCATGACGTCGTACGCGCCGCCGAAGGCCTTGCGGGTGATCACGGTGATCAGCGGGACGGTGGCCTCGGCGTAGGCGTAGATCAGCTTCGCGCCGCGCCGGATGATGCCCTCGTGCTCCTGACCGACGCCGGGCAGGAAGCCGGGCACGTCCACGAAGGTCAGCACCGGGACGTTGAAGGCGTCGCAGGTGCGCACGAAGCGGGCGGCCTTCTCGGAGGCGTCGATGTCCAGGCAGCCGGCGAACTGCATCGGCTGGTTGGCGACGACGCCCACCGGCCGGCCCTCCACCCGCCCGAAGCCGGTGAGGATGTTCGGCGCGAACAGGGCCTGCGTCTCGAAGAACTCGCCGTCGTCCAGGACGTGTTCGATCACCGTGTGCATGTCGTACGGCTGGTTGGCGCTGTCCGGCACGAGCGTGTCCAGCTCGCGGTCCTCGTCCGAGACGGCGAGGTCCGCCTCCTCCGGGAAGACCGGGGGCTCGGAGAGGTTGTTGGACGGCAGGTACGACAGCAGCTGCTTGACGTACTCGACGGCGTCCTTCTCGTCCCCGGCCATGTGGTGGGCCACGCCGGAGGCGGTGTTGTGGGTGCGGGCGCCACCCAGCTCCTCGAAGCCGACGTCCTCGCCGGTGACGGTCTTGATGACGTCCGGACCGGTGATGAACATGTGCGAGGTCTGGTCGACCATCACCGTGAAGTCGGTGATGGCGGGCGAGTACACCGCGCCGCCCGCGCACGGCCCGACGACCAGGCTGATCTGCGGGATGACACCGGAGGCGTGGGTGTTGCGGCGGAAGATCTCGCCGTACGCGCCGAGCGAGGCGACCCCCTCCTGGATGCGGGCGCCGCCCGAGTCGTTGATCCCGATCACCGGGCAGCCGGTCTTCAGGGCGAAGTCCATGACCTTGACGATCTTCTGGCCGTAGACCTCGCCGAGGGCGCCGCCGAAGACGGTGAAGTCCTGCGAGAACACGGCCACCGGGCGGCCGTCGACGGTGCCGTACCCGGTGACCACGCCGTCCCCGTACGGGCGGTTCTTCTCCAGCCCGAAGTTGGTGGACCGGTGCCGGGCGAACTCGTCGAGCTCGACGAACGACCCCTCGTCCAGCAGCAGTTCGATGCGCTCACGAGCCGTCAGCTTGCCCTTGGCGTGCTGCTTCTCGACGGCGCGCTCGGAGCCGGCGTGCGTCGCCTCGTGGATACGGCGCTGCAGATCCGCGAGCTTGCCCGCGGTCGTGTGAATGTCGATCTCTTCCGGCTCGGACATCGGGATCGCGGCTCCCTGCCTGCTCAAAAGGGGGGACGGTTACTCATCCGTAGCGTAGTGGTGCGCCTGCGCGTCGGCAGTGCGGCGTTTCCCACACCTAGGGTGACTTGCATGACACCGCACCATGCATCAGACGACAGCCGCTGGTCCGATCTTGACCGTCCGCCGCTGAACGCCGCCGCGCTGCGGCGCGCGCTGGTCCGCGAGGGCAGTCTGTGGTCGGAGATCGAGCTGGTCCAGAGCACCGGTTCCACCAACTCCGACCTGGTCGACCGCGCTGCCGCGGGCAAGGCCGGCGAGGGCGCGGTCCTGGTGGCCGAGGAACAGACCGCCGGGCGGGGGCGGCTGGACCGCCGCTGGACGGCGCCGCCGCGGTCGGGACTGTTCTTCTCCGTGCTGCTGAAGCCCACCGAGGTGCCGGTGGCGCGGTGGGGCTGGCTGCCGCTGCTCACCGGGGTGGCGGTGGCCACGGGGCTGTCCCGGGCGGCGGGCGTGGACACGGCCCTCAAGTGGCCCAACGACCTGCTGGTGACCGTGGGCGAGGAGGAGCGCAAGGCCGGCGGCATCCTCGCCGAACGGGCCGGGGACGACGGCGTGGTCGTCGGCGTGGGCATCAACGTCACCCTGCGCGCCGAGGAGCTGCCGGTGCCGCAGGCGGGGTCGCTGGCGCTGGCGGGGGCGGTAGGCACGGACCGGGATCCGCTGCTGCGGGCGGTGCTGCGGTCGCTGGAGGAGTGGTACGGGCGGTGGCGGCGGGCCGGGGGAGACCCCTCGGCCAGCGGGCTGCAGGAGACGTACGCGGCGGGCTGCGCGACGCTCGGCCGGGTGGTGCGGGCGGAGCTGCCGGGCGAGCGGTCGATCGTGGGCGAGGCGGTGGCCGTGGACGGGGACGGACGCCTGGTCATCGCGACGGAGGCGGGCGTGCGGGAGCCGGTCGGAGCGGGGGACATCGTGCATCTGCGCCCGGCGTGACGATGCGCTGCGCGGCGTCGGCCGGGGGGTGGGTTCACTTGCGGTCGGCTGGTGGGGTGCCGTGTGCTGTGGCCGGCCTGGGGTGGGTTTCGCTTGCCGGCGCCTGCGGGGTGCCATGTGTTGCCGCTGGGCAGGGGTGGGGTCGCTTGCCGGGGGTTGTGGGGTGCCCTGTGCTGTGGCCGGCCTCGGGTGGGTTTCGCTTGCCGGCGCCTGCGCGGTGCCGCTGCGCCCACCTGTGCCGCCCCAAGCGGCACGACTGCCCGCAGTTACGGCGGCATGCGGCTGCTTGCGGGTTGGGGTCGCGGCTGCGTGTGGCGGGCGGTGGTCGCAGACTGAGGGCGGGGGTCGGGGGCCGCAGGTCCCCGCGGAGCGTCCGCCGCAGTTACGGCGGCGGGCCGGCGCCGGGCGGCATCGGCTCCGCTGCACCCGACGGAGTGAGCTGGCGCACACCTGCCGTAGAGTTGAGGCCGGTCGATACCTGACCGTGGCAGATCGGAAGGGCAGCAGGCGTGACCGTCGACGACACGGGTTCCGGCACGGAAGACCGGGGGGACCCCCACGCCGCCGACTCCGGCGAGGACCCGCTCGCGCTGCGTCTCGAACAGCTCATTCTCGGCGCCGAGCGCCGGTACACCCCTTTCCAGGCCGCCCGGAGCGCCGGAGTCTCCATGGAGCTGGCGTCGCGCTTCTGGCGGGCGATGGGGTTCGCGGACATCGGCCAGGCCAAGGCCCTCACCGAGGCCGACGTGCTCGCCCTGCGCCGCCTCGCCGGTCTGGTGGAGGCGGGCCTGCTGAGCGAGGCGATGGCGGTGCAGGTCGCCCGGTCCACCGGCCAGACCACCGCCCGACTGGCCGAATGGCAGATCGATTCCTTCCTGGAGGGCCTGACCGAGCCCCCCGAGCCCGGCATGACGCGCACCGAGGTGACGTACCCCCTGGTCGAACTGCTGCTGCCGGAGCTGGAGGAGTTCCTGGTCTACGTCTGGCGCCGGCAGCTCGCCGCCGCCACGGGGCGGGTCGTCCAGGCGGCGGACGACGAGGAGATGGTGGACCGGCGGCTGGCCGTCGGCTTCGCCGACCTCGTCGGGTTCACGCGGCTGACCCGCCGGATGGAGGAGGAGGAGCTCGGCGAGCTCGTCGAGGCCTTCGAGACCACCGCCGCCGACCTGGTGGCCGCGCGCGGCGGCCGGCTCATCAAGACCCTCGGCGACGAGGTGCTGTACGCCGCCGACGACGCGGGCACGGCCGCCGACATCGCGCTGCGCCTGGTCGAGACGCTGGCGAACGACGAGACCATGCCGGAGCTGCGCGTCGGCATGGCGTTCGGCACGGTGACCACTCGGATGGGCGACGTGTTCGGCACGACGGTGAACCTGGCCTCGCGGCTGACCTCCATAGCCCCGCGGGACGCCGTGCTGGTGGACAGCGCCTTCGCCGAGGAGCTGATCCGCACCGGCGAGGCGCCCGCCTCGGAGGCGGAGGCGGCCGAGGCCGTGGCCGCCGCGGAGAAGGAGGGCGAGGAGCCGCCGACCTACCGCTTCGGGCTTCAGCCCATGTGGCAGCGCCCGGTACGCGGCCTGGGCGTGGTCGAGCCCTGGCTGCTGACCCGCCGGGACGGAGAGCCGTAGCGGCCTAGTTCCGGGGCGAGCCGAGGACGTCCACGCACAGGCCGACGACGGGCAGGCACAGCCCCCCTCCCGGCGCGGGTGGCGCCGTGCTGTGGCTCGGTGCCGGGGCCTGCGCGGGCGCGGTGGTCGTCGGGTTCGGGCGCGGGGCCGATGTCGTGGCCGGGGAATGCGGTGTGCTGCCCGGTGCGGTCGGGGCTCCGGTCGGGATGGTGGTCGGGACGGACGCGTCGCCGGACGAGGGGGCGGACGTGCCCGTGGCGGTGGGTGCCGGGGAGCCGCCGGGCGTCGGTGTGGAGCTCCGCCCGCCCATCACGGAGGTCGCCGAGGGCAGCGCGGTGGGCCCCCCGGCCGTGGCGGCGGTGTTCACCGAGCGGTCCGTGGCGCCGCCGCCCGGGTCGACCCGCGGTTCGGCCTCCGCCGTGCCGGGGGCGCCGACCCCGGAGTCCGGGGAGATGCGGACCAGGCTCAGCACGCCGGCCGCCAGCGCGAGGCCGCCCGCGGCGAGCAGCACCTTGCGGGGGCGGGGCTTGCGGTGACGCCCGCGCCGGATGCCGGACGGACCGTCGCTCGGCTCTGCAGGTATCGGTGCCATGGGTTCCCTCCCCGCCGCGCGCCCCGGAGCGCGCTGTGACGGTGCGCACGCTATGCGCTCCTGTGGGCGGTGTGGGCCGAGACGGCCGGGATGTCACTCGAACGGGCGTAGCCCCCCGGACTTTCCCGAGGGCGGGTACGACTGCGATGATCGGGACGTCAGCCAGTTAACCCGCGTTAACGCACACAGCGGAGGGTGCCATGAGTGAGGAGCGGTTCGGGGAGTTCGTGCTGGTGCGGCGGCACGGGCATGTCGCGGAGCTGGTGCTGGACCGGCCCAAGGCGATGAACGCGGTCTCCACGGAGATGGCCCGTTCCCTCGCGGGCGCGTGCACGGCGCTGGCCGCGGACCGCGAGGCGCGCGTGGTCGTCCTGACGTCGTCGCACGGGCGGGCCTTCTGCGTGGGTGCCGACCTGAAGGAGCGCAACTCCTTCAGCGACGCGGACCTGGTGCGGCAGCGGCCGGTGGCGCGCGCGGCGTACACCGGGGTGCTGGAGCTGCCGATGCCGACGATCGCGGCCGTGCACGGGTTCGCGCTGGGCGGCGGGTTCGAGCTGGCGCTGTCCTGCGACCTGATCGTGGCCGACGCCACGGCCGTGGTGGGCCTGCCGGAGGTGTCCGTGGGCGTGATCCCGGGCGGCGGCGGCACGCAGCTGCTGCCGCGGCGGGTGGGGGCGGCCCGGGCGGCCGAACTGATCTTCTCCGCACGCCGGCTGGAGGCGGCGGAGGCCGCCGGGCTGGGGCTGGTGGACCAGCTGGTGGAGGAGGGGCGGGACCGCGAGGAGGCGCTGGCGCTGGCCGCGCGGATCGCCGGGAACTCGCCCGTGGGGCTGCGGGCGGCCAAGCGGGCGCTGCGGCTCGGACACGGGCTGGACCTGCGGGCGGGCCTCGAGGTCGAGGACGCGGCGTGGCGGTCGGTGGCGTTCTCGGGCGACCGTGCGGAGGGCGTCGCGGCGTTCAACGAGAAGCGCAAGCCGGAGTGGCCCGGGGAGTAGGCGCCCGCGCGGCCGCACGCGCGGCGAGCACCCCCAGTCCCCCGCGGCGCCGCCCGCATCCACCTGATCGCCGCACCGATGTCCCGAAATGCGCTATTCCTCCCTAACCTGGAGTAATGGGTGAGGACAGGCGGCTGGCCGCAGTCGTGGCGCTGGCCCAGGGGATGGCGGCGGCGCACACCCCGCGTGAGTCGTGGCGGGCCGCGGCGCTCGGCGCCTGCCGGGCACTGGACGGCAGCTTCGCCGCGCTGTCGGTGTGGGAGCGGGAGCTGGGCCGGCTGCGCGTCCTCGTGAACGTGGGGGACAGGCGCCCGGACGAGGAGGAGTTCCCCGAGGCCGAGGCCTATCCGGTGCACCAGTTCCCGGAGATCACCGAGTTCCTGCACGAGCGCTGGGCGGGCGGGGGCGGGCCCAACGCGTGGGTGGAGACCGCCGAGGGAACGGCCGCGGGCACCCCGGGGTACCACCACCGGCGTGTCGCCGCCCTGCGCCGGCGCGGACGCGGCTGCTGTGTCGTCGCCCCGGTCGTGCAGCACGGCAGGGCGTGGGGCGAGCTGTACGTGGCGCGCGCGGTCGGGGAGCCGGTGTTCGGGCGGGCCGACGCGGACTTCGCCACCGTCCTGGCCGCCGTCGTCGCCGCCGGGCTCGCGCAGACCGAACGCCTGGAGGAGGCCCGCCGGCTCGCGTTCACCGACGCCCTCACCGGACTCGCCAACCGCCGGGCCGTGGACGTCCACCTGGAGGAGGCGATCGAGCGGCACCGCGCCGACGGGGTGGTGGTCAGCCTCGTCGTCTGCGATCTCAACGGGCTCAAGCGGGTCAACGACACCCTCGGGCACGCGGTCGGAGACCGTCTGCTGGAGCGGTTCGGCTCGGTGCTCTCGCTGTGCGGGGCGATGGTGCCCGGCGCGCTCGTCGCGCGGCTCGGCGGGGACGAGTTCTGCCTGCTCGCGGTGGGCCCGCCCGCCGACGAGGTGGTCAAGGCGGCCGACGAGCTGTGCCGCCGGGCGGCCGAGCTTGAGCCGGGGGAGGGGGTGGCGTGCGGGGTCGCCTCGACGGAGGACCCGATCGGGCCGGTGACGGACGCCCGGCGGCTGTTCCGGCTGGCGGACGCGGCCCAGTACCGGGCCAAGGCCATGCACGGGGACCGTCCGGTGGTGGCCGGCCGCGAGGGCCCGGACGACCCGGTCGTACGACTCGCCGACGAGCCGCCGCCCTCCCGCGCCGAGCGTCGCCGCTTCCGCGGCCGGCACCCGTGAGCGGAACGACGCCGACCATGAGCGGGGCGGCGTCGGTCATGTGCGAGGCGGTGCCCGTGCGGGCGGGGCGGCACCGTGAGCGGAACGGTGCCGACCACGAGTGGGGCGGTGCCGGTCGTGTGCGTGGCCGTGCCTGTGCACGAGGCGGCGTCGGTCATCAGCCAGGGCATGCCCCTGCGAGCGAGCCGGCGCCGACCCTGAGTGCAACCGTGCCGCCCGCGCGCCGAACCGTGCCCGGCCATGCGCCGAACCGTGCCGCCCGCGCGCCGAACCGTGCCCGGCCATGCGCCGAACCGCCCGCGTGCGCGCGTGGAACCGCTGAGGCGAAGGCCACAGCGCGAGGTAAGGGGCACTCCCCGCCTCCACTAGTGACATCGCCGCATTCAATGCGTACGCTCCTGAATATGGATATGCACACTGTGGTGGTGGGGACGTCCGGTGTCTCGGCGTCCGACGTTCTCGCCGTGGCGCGCGGCGGTGCCCGCATCGAGCTGTCGGCGGAGGCGGTGGCGGCCCTCGCCGCGGCCCGCGAGATCGTGGACGCGCTTGCGGCCAAGCCGGACCCGGTCTACGGCGTCTCCACCGGCTTCGGAGCCCTGGCGACCCGGCACATCAGCCAGGAACTGCGCGCCCAGCTGCAGCGCAACATCGTCCGCTCGCACGCCGCCGGCATGGGCCCGCGCGTCGAGCGGGAAGTCGTACGGGCCCTGATGTTCCTGCGGCTGAAGACCGTCTGCTCCGGGCACACCGGGGTGCGGCCCGAGGTCGCGCAGACCATGGCCGACGTGCTGAACGCCGGTATCACCCCGGTTGTGCACGAGTACGGTTCCCTCGGCTGCTCCGGCGACCTGGCCCCGCTGTCCCACTGCGCCCTCACGCTCATGGGCGAGGGGGACGCGGAGGGCCCCGACGGCGTCGTGCGGCCCGCCGGCGAGCTGCTCGCCGAGCACGGCATCCAGCCCGTCGAACTGCGGGAGAAGGAGGGCCTCGCCCTCCTCAACGGCACCGACGGCATGCTCGGCATGCTGATCATGGCCCTCGCCGACCTCGACACCCTCTACAAGTCCGCCGACATCACCGCCGCCCTCAGCCTGGAGGCACTGCTCGGCACCGACAAGGTCCTCGCGCCCGAGCTGCACGCCATCCGCCCGCACCCGGGCCAGGGCGCATCCGCCGCCAACATGCTGGCCGTGCTGAAGGGTTCGCAGCTCACCGGGCACCACCAGGACGACGCCCCGCGCGTCCAGGACGCCTACTCGGTGCGCTGCGCCCCGCAGGTCGCGGGCGCCGGACGCGACACCATGGCGCACGCCCGCCTGGTCGCCGAGCGGGAGCTGGCCGCCGCCGTCGACAACCCCGTGGTGCTGCCCGACGGCCGCGTGGAGTCCAACGGCAACTTCCACGGCGCCCCGGTCGCCTACGTCCTGGACTTCCTCGCCGTCGCCGCCGCCGACCTCGGCTCCATCGCCGAGCGCCGCACCGACCGGCTGCTGGACAAGAACCGCAGCCACGGACTGCCGCCGTTCCTCGCCGACGACGCCGGCGTGGACTCCGGCCTCATGATCGCCCAGTACACCCAGGCCGCGCTGGTCAGCGAGATGAAGCGGCTCGCCGTGCCGGCCTCCGCCGACTCCATCCCGTCCTCCGCCATGCAGGAGGACCACGTGTCCATGGGCTGGTCGGCCGCGCGCAAGCTGCGCACCGCCGTCGACAACCTCACCCGGATCATCGCCATCGAGCTGTACGCGGCGACCCGCGCCATAGAGCTGCGCGAGGGCCTCAGCCCGGCGCCCGCCTCCCAGGCGGTCATCGAGGCCGTACGCGCGGCCGGCGTGCAGGGCCCGGGCCCGGACCGCTTCCTCGCCCCCGACCTGGCCGCGGCCGACGCCTTCGTGCGCGGCGGTCACCTGGTGACGGCCGTGGAGACGGTCACGGGGCCGCTGCGGTAGGACGCGCCAGGGGCCCCGGACCGGCGCCGGGGCCCCGAAACGTCACTTCAGCTTGGCCTCCTGGGCCTTCACGACCGCCGGCGAGACCACGTACGCCGTCTTGGCCATCATCGCGCCGAGGTTCACCGTGAAGTAGACCGACAGGGTCGTCCCGTGCCGGTCCACCTCGGCGTGGACCGGCGCCGCCTCCCCGTCCGACTTCATGGCCGCCGTGAACGCAACCGACTCGTCCCCCGCGCCGATGGACCTCTCCGCGGCGACCTTGGTGAACTTCACCTTGTCTCCCCCCTGTTGAGCGGAGAAGCCGTCCGCGCAGGCCCGTACGGCGTCGGAGACCGAGGTGAGGGCCCGGGCGGCGCCGTCCCCGTCGTACGAGGACAGGGAGACGGTGGTGACGTCCCGGTCCAGGGAGACCTTCAACGCGTCCTCGAAGTCGCCCTCGGACATGTCCTCCAGGGACGTCGGGGTGGCCGTGGGCCGCTTCGTCCGGTTCTCCGTGGCCATGCGGTCGGTCCGCACCGCCGTGTCGACCGGCGGCAGCCCGCTCATGACACGTGCCAGCGGGCGGCAGGCCGCACTGCCGGTGGCGATGGGCTCGGCGCGGCTCGCGGACACGGGCCCGACCCGGTAACCGGGCACCTCGCCCGCGGCGATGATCAGCTTCTTCAACTCGGCGATGCTCAGGGCCCGCGCGGCCGGCTTCGCCGCGTCCGTGCCCCCCGCGTTCCCGGAGCCCGTCGACCCCCCGCCGGAACAGCCGGTGACAAGGGCGAGCGACAGCACACCCACAGCGGCAGGCAGGCCCAGCCGCACGCCCGATGATCTCTTCATGGGCGAACTATGTGGGCACGGTCAAGGCCGAGTCAACGGAAATTAAAAACCCAGGCGTTCGCGGCGCACCGAATACACCACGAAACCGGCGCCCACGGCGAGGAACAGGGTGCCGGCGACGACGTACGGCGTGGTGTCGGGGCTTCCGGTGTCGGCCAGTTCGGCGCCGTCCGCCGTGCCCCGCCCGGTGTCCGCGGTGCCCGCCGACAGTGCCCTGGCCTGCTGTGTGACGGTCGTCGGGGAGGCGGTGGACACGGTGCCTCTCGCCGGGGAGTCCTGCGACGCGTGTGCGGACGGGACGAACCACAGGGCGCACAGCAGCGTGCCGGCGGCGGTGGCGGTCAGCAGCGGACGGCGAGCGGATGACACGGACTATCGATCCCCTTGTGACGCTGGCGAATTGGCCGGGTGGGGCGATGTTAGTGAAAGGCGCGGGTCACAGGAAAGTCACGGGAGGTTTCAGCCGTACGCTCCCGTCATGAGCGCTGAAGAGACATCACGGTTTGTACGGCTTCGGGTGGAGTTGGTCGTCGAGGTGCAGGACGAGGACGAGGTGACCAAGGCGGCGCTGCGCCGGCTCGCGCAGGATCCGGACCTGCCGGAGGCGGAGCGCAGCCATGCGGAGGGCGCTGTGACGGAGGACACGGCGGAGGCCCTCGCCTATCTCGTGGACCCGTTCGACCTGCTCGGCGAGGTCCCCGGAGTGGAGCTCCAGCAGGCCTCCTGGTCGAGCGAGCGGATCGACTACGACCCCGACTCACCCGACTGGGAACTGGACGAGGATGATGGTACGGACGACGAAGAGGACGGCATGGGCTGAGCGTTCCGGGACACCCCACGCCCCGGACGGCAACCGCCGTCCGGGGTTTCGTCGTCTCAGGGGGCGCACGGCCGACTCCCGCACCACCCGCCCAGGGCGGACGTGGTGAGCCCCACAGATCCACGGGACGGGGAACGGGACCAGGCGGCCGTAGCGTTGAAGGTTCCGACGGGGACTCTCGGGGTTATCGCGACTCGGCAACGATGGAGACGTTTGTGATGACGGACAGTAAGCGGCGCAGGGGCCTGATGGCCGCGTCCGCTCTGCTCGGCGGTGTGCTGGTGCTTTCCGCGTGTTCGGGGCACGACAAGGCCTCGTCGGGCGGCGGCAACGACAACTCCTCGCAGGCCCAGGCCGACGCGGCCGCGGCCAAGAAGTCGTCGGCGGCGCAGATCACGATCACGCCCAAGGACGGCTCCGACAACGCGTCGATCAACAACTCCGCCACCGTCACGGTCCGCAAGGGCACACTCACCGGTGTCACGATGACGACCGAGGACGGCAAGCCCGTCGCGGGCCAGCTGTCCGCCGACAAGACCAGCTGGAAGCCCACCGTCCAGCTGGAGCGCTCCACCACCTACAAGGTCGCCGCGCAGGCCAAGGACGCCCAGGGCCGCACGGCCAACGAGAACGCGTCCTTCACCACGGTCTCCCCGGCCAACAGCTTCATAGGCACCTTCACCCCGGACAACGGCGCCACGGTCGGCGTCGGCATGCCGGTCTCGATCAACTTCGACAAGGCGATAACCAACAAGGCGGCCGTGCAGAAGGGCATCACGGTCACCTCCAGCAGCGGCCAGGAGGTCGCCTGCCACTGGTTCAACGCCAACCGCATGGACTGCCGCCCGGAGCAGTACTGGAAGGAAGGCTCCACCGTCACCCTGAAGCTCGCCCTCGACGGCGTCCAGGGCGCGCCGGGCGTCACCGGCATCCAGCAGAAGACGGTCACCTTCCACATCGGCCGCAACCAGGTCTCCTACGTCGACGCGAAGACCAAGCAGATGAAGGTCACGCAGGACGGCAAGGTCGTCAAGACCATCCCGATCTCCGCCGGCGCCCCCGAGCACACCACGTACGAGGGCCAGATGGTGATCTCCGAGAAGTTCAAGCAGACCCGCATGAACGGCGCGACCGTCGGCTTCAAGGACTCCGACGGCAAGGGCGAGTACGACATCAAGGACGTGCCGCACGCCATGCGCCTGACCACCTCAGGCACCTTCATCCACGGCAACTACTGGGGCGCCCCCTCGGTGTTCGGCAGCGTCAACACCAGCCACGGCTGCGTGGGCCTGCAGGACGTCAAGGGCGCGGGCGACCCGAACACGCCGGCCGCGTGGTTCTACAGCCACTCGCTGATCGGTGACGTCGTGGTCGTCCGCAACACCGGCGACAAGACGGTCGCGCCGGACAACGGCCTCAACGGCTGGAACATGGACTGGGCCCAGTGGAAGGCCGGTTCGGCCGTCTGACAGCCCGCTCACAGCGTCGCCGGTGCCGCCCCCAGGGGCGGCACCGGTGTTGTGGGGCCCGCCGAGCCCTTCCCGGGCGCGCCCACGGCCTTCTCATGCTTCTCTTATTCCGGCCTCAGCGTGCGGTCACGGTCCGTCCCTAGCCTGCGGGCCATGTTCTTCACCTACCTGAGGCGCGAGCTGCGCCGCCGTAGAAGGGCGGCCCTCGTCGTCGCCTCCGGCCTCGCGCTGGGCATCGCCCTTGTCATCGTGGTCAACTCCGTGTCGAACGGCATGGGGAAGGCTCAGGACAAGGTCCTGCAGTCGCTGTACGGGCTGGGTACGGACATGACGGTCACCAAGGCGGCCACGCCGACCGCCGCCGGTTCCCAGCAGCCCCGCTTCCGGTTCGGGGCGCGGGGCGAGGACGACAAGTCCACCCAGAGCAGCGACCGGGTCCGGGTGCAGGGCTTCACCACCCTCGCCTCCTCCACGGTCACCGAGGTCGCCGACCAGAGGGGCGTGTCGTCGGCCGTGGGCGGGCTGAGCCTCGACGTGTTCCGGGTCAGCGGGCAGTTCACCCGCGGCCAGTTCCAGCAGAGCGGCGGCACCGGCGGCTTCCGGCGGGGCGGCGCCGGCGCTGCGCCGCGGGGCGAGGTCAAGGGCGGCGGCGCCGACTTCAACCTCAACCAGTACACGGTCTTCGGCACCGACGTCACCCGCACCGGGCTCGGCCCGCTGAGCTCCTCGAAGATCACCAGCGGCCGCACCTTCAAGGCCACCGAGACCGACGCCAAGGTGGCCGTGGCCGACGCGGCGTACGCCAAGGAGAAGAAGTACAAGGTCGGTTCCACCGTCACCATCAAGGGCACCAAGTTCACGGTGATCGGCATCGCCACCGCGGACAGCGGCGACTCGGCGGCCAACCTGTACATCCCGCTGAAGCAGGCCCAGACCCTCGCGGACGAGAAGGACAAGGTCACCACGATCTACGTCAAGGCGACCGACTCCCAGCAGATCGACTCCGTCAAGAGCGCGATCCAGAAGAACGTCTCCGGTACGACGGTCACCACCTCCTCCGACCTCGCCAAGACGGTGTCGGGTTCCCTGTCCACGGCCTCCTCCCTGGCCACGAAGGTCGGTAAGTGGCTGTCCATCGCGGTGCTGGTGGCCGCGTTCCTGGTCGCGGGCCTGCTCACCTCCTCCGCGGTCTCCCGCCGGGTCCGCGAGTTCGGCACGCTGAAGGCGCTGGGGTGGAAGTCGCGCCGGGTCACCGGGCAGGTGGTCGGCGAGGCCGTCGTCAACGGCCTGGTGGGCGGCGCCCTCGGCATCGCGCTCGGCCTGGCGGGCGCCTACGTGGTCACCGCCGTCAGCCCCACGCTCAACGCCCAGTTGGGCGGCGGCAGCGGGGGCGGCGGGTTCGGGGGCCGGGGCTTCGGCGGCGGCTTCGCCGGCCCCGGCGCGGGCGGCGGCTTCGCCGGCTCCGGCCGGCAGGCGGCGAAGTCCCTGGAGGTGGCCCTCACCGCACCGGTCAGCGTGACGACCATCGCCCTGGCCGTGGCCCTCGCGGTGGCCGGAGGTCTCGTCGCGGGCGCCTTCGGCGGCTGGCGGGCTTCCCGGCTGCGCCCCGCCGACGCCCTGCGCCGCGTCGAGTAGCCGGACCTCCGGCGTCCCGCGCACCACCGAACCCCACCAGGAGCCACCATGTACGAACTCAGGAACGTCACCAAGCGCTATGCCCGGGGCCGGGACACGGTCCAGGCCCTCGACGGAGTCGACCTCACCATCCCCGACGGCGACCGGCTCGTCATCCAGGGCCCCACGGGCGGCGGCAAGTCCACCCTCCTGCAGATGCTCGGCGGCCTCGACCGCCCCACCTCCGGCGAAGTGGTCCTGGACGGCACCGACCTGGCCAAGCTGAGCGAGGCCCGCCTGACCAGGGTCCGCAGCGAGAACATAGGCTTCGTCTTCCAGTCCTTCAACCTCAT
Organism: Streptomyces sp. AF1A; assembly: GCF_047340315.1. Taxonomy (NCBI): domain Bacteria; kingdom Bacillati; phylum Actinomycetota; class Actinomycetes; order Kitasatosporales; family Streptomycetaceae; genus Streptomyces; species Streptomyces sp. AF1A. Next base: position 16,626 of record NZ_JBLEBI010000037.1, on the reverse strand, counting down.
CCCCACCCTGACCGCCCAGGAGAACGTGGAGACGGCCCTCGTGCCGCTCGGCGTCAAGGCGGGGGAGCGGCGCGAACGGGCTGCCGAGGCGCTGAGGTCCGTCGGCCTCGGCGAGCGCCTCGCCCATCTGCCCTCGGAGATGTCCGGCGGCCAGCAGCAGCGCGTCGCCATCGCCCGCGCCCTGGTGAAGAGGCCCAAGGTGCTGCTCGCCGACGAGCCGACCGGCAACCTCGACGAGGGCATGCGCGACGAGATCATGGACGTGCTCGAACGGCTCTGGAAGGAGCACGGGTTGACCTTCATCATGGTCACCCACGACTCCGCGCTCGCGAGGAAGGCCCCGCGGCTGGCCACCATCCGCAAGGGCCGGATCACGGTGAAGGAGAACGCGGGCGCCTGACTCGACGGAGCCCAACGCCGCTTTCGTACGGGGGACTTCGCGGTTCTGTAACGGTGACCCGCCCGTCGCGTAACACTTTTCCGACCCGCTTCTCACCCCCCTCTCAACTCTTGAGCCGCCTGATCACCCCCCGGCATACTGCGTGACCCCGGGGGGTGTTGCGCATATGTGCGAAGCATCTCCTGGCCGGGTGAACGGGGAATTCACCCGGTACCACTTCTCCAGGGGGAGAACTTGCGCAGACAAGTGAAAAGAGCAGCTGCGGCCACGGTGGCAACGGCCGCAGCCGTCGCCCTCGCAGCGGGTATGACCAGCCCGGCGTCGGCGAAGACCACCCGGCACGGCCCCGTTGCCTCCTCGCTCTCCGCCCAGACCCACGTCACCCTCATCACCGGTGACCGTGTCGCCCTCGACGCCAAGGGCCGGGTCGTCGGCCTGCAACGGGCCGCGGGGCGGGAGCACATACCCTTCCGGATCCGCAAGGCCGGCGGGCACACGCTGGTCGTCCCCGCCGACGCGGCCCGCCTGGTCGCCTCCGGCACGCTGGACCAGCGCCTGTTCGACATCACCGAGCTCGACAAGGCCGCCACCCGCAGGGCCCAGCGAAACGGCCTGAAGGTCATCGTCGGCTACACCGGCGCGGCCACCGCCGCCAAGGCCGGCGTCCGCCGGGCGGGCCATCTGCGCCGCAGCCTGCGGGCGCTGAACGCGGACGCCGTGCAGACCCCGGTCAGGGACACCGCCGGGCTGTGGCACGCCGTCACCAGCGGCAACCGGGCCGCCTCCGGCATCGCGCACGTCTGGCTCGACGGCGTGCGCAAGGCCGCCCTCGACACGTCCGTGCCGCAGATCGGCGCCCCGGCCGCGTGGAAGGCCGGCTACACCGGCAAGGGCGTGAAGGTCGCCGTCCTCGACACCGGTGTGGACACCAGCCACCCGGACCTCAAGGACCAGGTGATCGAGTCCAGGAACTTCACCTCCGCCGCCGACGCCACCGACCACTACGGGCACGGCACGCACGTGGCCTCCATCGTGGCGGGCACCGGCGCCAAGTCCGGCGGGAAGTACCGGGGCGTGGCCCCGGACGCCAGGATCCTCAACGGCAAGGTCCTGGACGACACCGGCTCCGGCGACGACTCCGGCATCCTCGCCGGCATGGAGTGGGCGGCCTCGCAGGGCGCCTCCGTCGTCAACCTGAGCCTCGGCGGCTACGACAGCCCCGGCATCGACCCGCTCGAGGCCGAGGTCGACAAGCTGTCCGCCACCGAGGGCATCCTGTTCGCCATCGCCGCGGGCAACGACGGCCCCCAGTCCATCGGTTCGCCGGGCAGCGCGGACGCCGCGCTCACCGTCGGCGCCGTCGACAAGAAGGACAAGCTCGCCGACTTCTCCTCCACCGGCCCGCGCGTCGGCGACGGCGCCATCAAGCCGGACGTCACCGCGCCGGGCGTGGACATCACCGCCGCCGCGGCCAAGGGCAGCGTCATCGACCAGGAGGTCGGGGAGAAGCCCGACGGCTACCTGACCATCTCCGGCACCTCGATGGCCACCCCGCACGTCGCGGGCGCCGCCGCCCTCCTGAAGCAGGAGCACCCCGGCTGGGGCTACGCCGAGCTGAAGGGCGCGCTGACCGGCTCCGCCAAGGGCGGCGCGTACACGGCGTTCCAGCAGGGTTCGGGCCGCATCGCGGTCGACAGGGCCATCAAGCAGTCCGTGATCGCCGACCCGGTCTCGGTGAACTTCGGCACGCAGGCGTGGCCGCACACCGACGACAAGCCGGTCACCAAGAAGGTGACGTACCGCAACCTGGGCGACAAGGCCGTCACGCTCGCCCTGAGCAGCACCGCCACCGACCCCAGGGGCAAGGCGGCCCCGGCGGGCTTCTTCCGGCTCGGCGCCGCCAAGGTCACGGTCCCGGCCCACGGCAAGGCGTCCGTGAACCTGACCGTCGACACCAGGCGGGGCGGCACCGTCGACGGCGCCTACTCCGCGTACGTGACGGCGACCGGCGGCGGCCAGAGCGTCCGCACGGCCGCCGCGGTCACCCGCGAGGTGGAGTCGTACGACGTCACGCTGAAGTTCATCGGCCGCGACGGCAGGCCGGCCCCGTACTACGACGCCGACCTGACCGGCGTGGCCGGGCGGGCGAACGGCGCCTGGTTCACCCCGTACGACAAGTCCGGCACGGTGAAGGTGCGCGCGCCGAAGGGCACGTACATCCTCAACACGGCGGTATACGCCGACCCCGAGGACGCCTCCAAGGGCGTCGACTGGATCGCCCGGCCGAAGCTGACCGTCGGCAGGAAGCAGACGATCACCATCGACGCGCGCAAGGCCGAACCGGTGGACATCGCCGTGCCGGCCAAGGGCGTGACGTCGCGGTTCGCCTCGCCCGAGTTCGACGTCACGACCGGCGGCGGCACGTACGGCTACGGCTGGCTCCTGGACTCGTACAAGAACTTCCGCACCGCCCACCTGGGCCCGCGGATGCCCGCCGGGTCGCTGTACCAGCAGTGGGACGGCCACTGGACCAAGGGCGCGACCGAGGAGTACGACGTCACCTCGGGCGGCTGGGTCAAGCGGCTCGCCACCGGCCTCACCAGGCACTACAGGACGAGCGAACTGGCCACGGTCAAGGCCCGGCTGGGTGCCGCCGCGCGCGGCAAAACCGGCTCCGTCGCCGCCACCGGCTGGCTGCCCGACAGCTCCAGCGGCTCCTCCATCGGCATCCCGCAGCGGCTGCCCGGCACCCGCACCCTGCACCTGTCCGCCACCGGCGGGGTGACCTGGCAGCTGGACTTCGAGCAGGACGGCGGCAAGGACCAGGACGGCTTCCCGGTCACCGAGGCCGCCTACTCGCTCGGCCGGCACACCTTCAAGGCCGGCAGGACCTACACCGAGACGGTCAACACCGCGGTCTTCGGCCCGCACCTGAGCGCCGACTCGGGGCTGTTCCGGGACGGCAACGACATCTACGGGTCGCTGCCGCTGTTCGCCGACTCCGCCAGGAACACCGGGTACTCCGCCTTCACCTCGGTGAACACCACCCTGTACCGCAACGGCACCAAGGTCGGCTCCAACGACGACCCGCTGTTCGGCGACAAGACCTTCAAGGTTCCGGCCGGTGACGCCGCGTACCGGCTGACCACGTCGGTCACCCGGTCGGCCGAGGTCTGCGCGGCCTCCTCGCGGATCGACGCGAGCTGGACCTTCCGGTCCAGGAAACGGCCGGACTTCACCAAACTCCCCGCCTCCACGCTCCTGTTCGGCGCCACGACCGGCCTGGACAGCCGCGTCGCCGCCGGCAGGACCGTCACCTTCCCGGTGACCGTCGAGGGCTCGGCCGCGGGCGGCAACCTGAAGTCCCTCGCCGTGTACGTCTCCTACGACGGCAAAACCTGGAGCAGGACCACCGTCAAGGGCGGCAGGATCACCGTGAAGAACCCCGCGAAGGGCAGGTCCGTCTCCTTCCGCGCCAAGATCACCGACAAGCAGGGCAACACGTCTCAGATCACGATCCACGACGCGTACTACGGCAGGTGAGCGCGTAGCCGGTCACGGATGAGGGGCATGCCGGAGAACGGCGACGTGATGTTCTGACAGCAGGGGAGCGGCCATGAGCGAGCACCACGTACGGTGGCGGTGGATCAAGGGCGAGGTCGACCGGATCGCGCGGGTGTCCTGCGAAAGGGCCCTCAAGGCAGCGGGGCGGCCCGCCGACCCCACCGAGTTCGCCCCGACCGCGGTCCGTGAGGCTGTCGCAGCACGGTATTACGCCGTCCTGTGGTCCAGGACCAGCCACTACCTCACGAGCGGGTCCGACCAGGTGACCGCCGTGCTGACACCCGGTATCGCTACCGGGGCAACAAGATCCCCAGCCTCTGGGTCCTCGACATCTGACGGCAGAGACCGTGGAGAGCCCGTTGCTCAGTAGTGGGCACGGCGGGTTCGGCGAGAGGTCCGGGGAAACGGACCGGGAGCAATCCCGGCACCACGCCCCGGGCCTACTCAGCGACGAAGCCGGATTCTCCATGGCCTCCGCACGCGAAGACCTGGTCACAGCGCGGCCGCACCCCGCTGGTGAGAGCCCGGCCGTTCCCGCAGACGGATCTCCATCGCGGCGCTGACCTGCTACAAACCCGGCCACCGTTCCCGGCTGATCTACCTGCCGCGCCGGGACGACAGCAACCGCGACGGCCGCAAGAGCTTCTCCTGGCGCGACTACCAGGACCTTCTGATCGCCGCGCACCAGCAGCTCGGCGGCCCGATCGTGCTCATCCGGGACAACCTCAACGTCCACAAGGCCGCCGGCTTACGCGAGTTCGCGCAAGCCCGGGACTGGCTGACCATCTACTACCTCCTCCCTGCGCACCTGACCTCAACCCCGTCGAAGGCATCTGGTCACTCCTGCGATGCGGCTGGCTCTCCAACGTCGCCTTCACCACCCCGGAGCACCTGATGCAACGCGTCAGACGCGGACTGCGCCACATCCAGTACCGCAGCCACCTCATAGACGGCTGCCTCACCGAGACCGGCCTGACCATTACTAACTGAACTTCAAAGCGTGGGTCGGCAGGGGCTGACGGCCGTTCGGGAGAAGTTGAGGATGGAGGCGGCCGAGCGGTTCGCCCTGGGCGAGGGGAACGCGGTCATCGCGCACGATCTGAGGGTCAGCGTCCGGTCGGTCCAGCGCTGGCGCAAGGCGTGGTCGCAGGACGGGCCGAGAGCCCTGGCCTCCAAGGGGCCGGCGTCGTTGCCGCTGCTCAGTGACGAGTTGTGCGCCGTGCTGGAGCAGGAACTGGCCAAGGGACCGGTGGCGCACGGCTGGCCGGACCAGACCTGGACCCTGTCACGGATCAAGACCCTCATCGGGCGTCGGTTCCACAAGAGCTACACCGTCCAGGGCGTTGCCGCACTGCTCAAGCGGCATGGGTGGAGTTGCCAGGTGCCGGCCCGGCGGGCGGTGGAGCGCGACGAGGCTGCGGTGGCAGGTTGCGTGAAGGAGATCTGGCCGAGCGTGGAAGGACCGTGGCGGCGCTCGGGGCCTGCCTCGTCTTCGAGGACGGGGCAGGATTCTCGATGACGCCGCCGACCACCCGCACCTGGTCCCGCCGCGGACACACCCCTGCGGTCCGTGTGCGGGGCCGCTTATCCGTCGCCGCCCTCGCCTGCTGCAAACCCGGCGAACGCCCGCGGCTGATCTACCGGCCCTGCCCGGACGCCCGGCCAGATGGACGCAAGAGCTTCTCCTGGAAGGACTACCCCGACCTGGTCCAGACCGCTCACCAGCAACTCGGCGGCCCGATCGTTCTCGTCCGGGACAACTTGAACACCCACCTGACGGCCGGGATGCGCCGTTACATCACCGAACGCGACTGGCTCACCGTCTGCCAACTTCCGCCCCACGCACCGGACCTCAACCCGGTCGAAGGCATCTGGTCGGTACTGCGGCGCACCACCACGGCCAACCGCGCGTTCGCTGACCCCCATGGCCTGATCACCGCCGTCCGGCGGGGCCTACGCCGGCTCCAGTACCGCCACGACGTCCTCGACGGCTGCCTCACCGGAACCGGACTCGTACCCGCCCCACCATGACGACATCACGCTTTCAAAGTCAGTAGACCCGCCTGACGAACAACCACGACATTACGAGTTCAACCTCAGTAATGCACTACGAGAGTCCTGGTTTTGTGGGTGGGCGGTAAATTGCAGGCTGACCCTCTGGGGTTAGTTCTGGCACTCCACATCCCATAAAGAACGTAGGGAATTCGCTGCTTCCGTGAATCCTCAACGCCTTCTCGACTTCGGTGTCTCTGAAACCGCCCGTGATGGCAGCACCTAGGCCGAGAGCGGAGGCTGTCATGGAGAATACCTGTACAAGGTGTCCTACGTTGTGGAGCATCAACTTGTAGGCGCGCGGGTGCGGATACTTCCAAGCCATCCGCTCAGTCAAGGCCGTTGTGATCACGCCGAACGCGCTGGTGGTGAAGAATTCTTGGTTGTAAGTGAATCGCTCCATAGCTTCTCGGCTAAGGTCCGCTGGCACGGGAAGAAGGCCGTGCCTGATGGTGTCGTACCGGTAGGCGCCCGCTTCGATGCCGTCTACGTTGAACACGGTTACGTAGGCCTCAGCTTCGTGCCGAGCGCCGCCCGAGGCGTAGGACTTCAATTGCTGAACTCCCATGATGCCTGAATCGGCAAAGCGCATGGGGGCGAATGAATAATGCAGCAGGGTAGCGAAGTCGTCGAGCCCGACTGCCTCCTCCTTGAAATGCCTGTGTGTACGCCTGTTCTCCAAGACGGAACGGAAAGAGACGTTCATTTCGGAGCGTACACGGGGAAGCAGAAGTATGGGTGTCTCGGGATCCTCCTTGCGCACGTTTGGCGGTCTCACTCGTGATGTGATGCGCGCCTCGTACGCGTCCATTTCATTTGAAGCGCCTCGGAGAAATGGAGCATCCTTCAGTTGAGTGTGAAAGTTCCAAGCACTTGTTCCCCATACGTCCCAGGGGTGGGGGTTCTGAGTTTCTTCAGTTGCTTCCTCTGCTGGCAGGAGGTATCCCGCTGAAATGAGTTTTTGCAGGACTGACTGTGTCTGTTCGTCAGAAAGTTCGGGGTGGCTGACAGTGGATTGGTCCTGGGGTTCCTGCAGAGTCACCAGTATTTCTGCGACCTGTCGTTTAACACGCAGTCGCCCCGGCACTCTAGGAGAGGTGAGGTGGATCTTGTCGTGATCGAGCTGCAGTTGGATGGGGCTGATCGTCTTGACCTTCATGGGCTTCCTGTCCTGGAGTCCGGTAGGGACGCGGTCATTCATCGTGTCGCCCGAAGTCACCGATGCGTCGGAGTCCGTGCTGCTCTGCGGCAATGGAGAGCCGGCCGGTGATGTTGAACTTGATGCTGGGGCAGGGAACTTCGCCTTCGGCCCAAAGCTTCGGGCAGCTTCCTCCGCAAGCCGGAAGGAACCAACAGGTTGAGCATGGAATCGCTCCGGATGCCACGGAGTCATTCCAAGGGTCGTAGGCGCCCGAGGGTCGAAGGTCCTCCGGTTCCAGGTCATCGACGTGAGCGAGCCGGCTGTCGATCTCCAGGGAAGGAACGAGGGGCTGCTCGGTGCAGGAAAACACGTGGCCGTCTGTGAGGACGACCTCGCTGCTACGCCCGACCGCACTGCACGTCTTGGCCCTGACGCCTCCGGGTAGCAGGGTCGTCTGCAGACCGAGGCGCTGCATGAGAGAGAGCCACTCCACCTCGCGCTGCAGATACGACTCTCGACCTACGCGCCGTTCGTCTACGTCGTTTCCCCAGCTATGAACAGGGACGAGCTGGAAGATCACGTTGCGCTTACCTGCGAAGCCGAGCTCGGCCATTTCTTTCAGGTATGCATCTATGTAGTCGCAGTTCTCGACATCTATGTTGGTGCGCAACACAAAGGACGCCGCATCCAGTTCCGGATTCTGAACTGCTTGCGCCAGGAGACTGGTAAGGCGGCGGTAGGATTTTGCACCGCTCTTGAGAGGCCGGTGCGCATCGTGGACATCTTCGGGTCCGTCGATGGTGATGTTGAATCGTGTGACGGAACACTGTTTGACCAGTGTGTCCAGCTTTCGGCGGGTGAGTAGAGCTCCGTTCGTCACGATGCTCGCCGCGTAGGAGACCGATCGGGCTGAGCAGATGGAGATGATCTGCTGGCTCATCTCCCGGATCGTGTTGTACGCCATCAGTGGCTCACCGCCGAACCAGCCTAGGTTTATCCGTTGCAGGCCCTCAGCCTGGGCAGCGCTACAGATCCGGTCCAGGACTTACTGCCTGTGGCGCGCGTTCAGTGGTTCTTTTCGGTGCTCTTGGCCACAGTACTCGCAGCCCATGTTGCAGTACGACGTGGGAAACAGGGTGAACGATCGTGTGCTTTGGTCGCTGGCGGCGCTGCGCATTTTCTCGTAGTGCGCATTGCGTGTCGCGTCAACGTCGTCGGTGATGAGTCCTTGCTGGACGAGTGATCTAAAGGCCGTGTCCGAGATCCGGCTCCTGTCGATGCCCTGCCCAAGCAGCAACCGTGCGATGTCCGTCGGGATCAAGAAGAGGGCGGTGCTGTCGGAGCGGGCTGCTGGGACGACTCGCCGGCCACGTGCGTTGATGAACTCCTCGGCTCCGAGGCGCATGAACGGCGAGGGGCGGTAGGTGCGAGCGTGCATGTCACGTCCTTTGAGCACGAGGGAGAAGGAAGCGGGGGTGCCGACAAAGTCGGCACCCCCGGTATCCACGAAAGGCGTCAGCACACGCCGTTGCGGTCGAGGAGCGTGAGGGACTCGCCCTCGGTCTCAACGACCTCGATCAGGTCGTCGTCCATCTGCTGAATCGTCAGCTCGTTGTTCATGACTCCTCCAAGGTGTTCGGCTCGCACAGGGTGTGCGAGCTGGAGATGTGTCGGCTCTGAACGGGCCGACGAGAGAACGCTAGGAGCCCTGCCGTCGCGGCGACGTCACGCTGCCCACCTGCCGCCGTAGATCAAGCGTTATTTCGGCAGGTCAGAGCCATTGTTCGCCGACCTGACGTTCGGGACCACCTGCCCTTTGGGTGGCCAACGACCAAAGACGGTTTTCGGTCACGCTGTGATCAGTGGACCTTGTCGTGAACGGGCCACTTGATGCATCATCCAGCGATCTACACGCGTTGTGAGGTGGGGAGACAGAGTGCTCAAGCGCATCATGCTGTCGGACTTCGTGTGCCTGGACGACGGACTGCCAGTAGCGCTGGGGCCGTCGCAGCAGAAGCTTGTGGCAGCTGTCGCGGTGCACGACGAACCGGTCAGCAGGGATCGGCTAGCCAGTGATCTATTTCCGGACACACCTCGATGGCGAGCGCGAACAAGAATTCGGCAGCTCGTGTTCAGGCTGCATGAAGCGACGAAGAATCGCCTGCTCGACGTACACCACACGAGCATCGGCTTGGCACCGGAAGTGGAGGTGGACTACCACCACGCCCTGAGACTGCTGGAGGACATGGGGCGCCGGCTGCGAACGTTGCCATGTCCGACTCCGAGTGGCTGGCAGGTCCTGCGCCGACGCCTGCTTGCCGACATAGATGTTGCCTGCTTGCCGACATAGATGTTGCCTGCGCGGAACCGAAGCGCGTTGAGTGGGACCTACAGCGGGGGCGGGCACTGGAGGCCATGGCAGAGGCCTTGCTGCAACAGGGCATGTACCTCGCTGCCATTGAAGTGGCGGACGCCGCTGCCGAAGTCCACGAGTTCCGAGAGGCCCCGCGCCGAATAGCCATTGACGCCTGTCTGCGGGAAGGCGAGATTGCCGAGGCCCACATGCGGTTCCGATGTTACGAGAGCTTGTTACAGCGAGAACTTGGCGTATCACCCAGTCCCGTCATTCCCTCCATACTCAAGGCATGGGAGCCTGCCGCGTATCGGGCAGGCGCGCGATGACGAACACCGACACGAATGCGACCGGCCAGCAGAGGCAAAGCCGTTCCCTGCGTCCCTTGGCCGGCGTCCTGTCCGCCATCGCGGTGGCCCTGACCTCATCACGCAGCTCCGCAGTCGCACTTCCCTGGTACGTTCTCAGCCTCACCGGAAGCGCAGCACAGACCGGTCTGGTGAGCTTTTGTCAGCTGCTGCCTTACGTCGCCGGCAAACTGTTCCTCGGCTCGGTGGTCGACCATGTCGGAGCCCGACGGACTTCATGGGTGGCCGACGTTGTCAGTGCCTGCGCCCTGTGTGCCATACCTTTGCTCCACTCGGCCGAGGGTCTGACGTTTCCTGTCCTGCTGATCTTGGTCGCGGTCATCGGAGCCGCCCGCGCACCGGGAGATCTCGCGAAGGAAACGATGGTCCCTGCGGCCGCGGAACAGGCGCGAGTGCCCCTGCCCCGCGCAACCGGCTTCTCCGGCACCATTCAGCAAGGAGCCGCGATCGTCGGCCTGACCGGCGGGGGCTGGCTCGTCGCTGCGGCCGGCCCCCAGGCGGCGCTGGGTATCAACGGACTCCTGTTCGTCGTCGGCTCGCTGATTGTGGCTTTCGTGATTCCCCGCCACGACAAGAACGCGGACAACGCACCCTTGAAGACGCAGACCGCTGTCTCCTCGTGGTGGCGAAAGTACCTCACGAGCATGGCGGAAGGCTTCCGCTTCCTGCGCGGGGACCATCTCCTGATGACGGCGATTGCACTGCTCGCCCTACTGGGTTTGCTGGACACTGCCTTTTCCACCGTCCTCCTACCGGTATGGGCAAGGGGCGACGGACGCGGAGCGGAACTGGTGGGGACGCTGGGCGGCACGCTGGCCGTTGCCGCGATTGCAGGGAGCGCTGTTGCGGCCGCCTTCGCCCACAGGCTCCCGCGGCGAGCCGTCTTTCTCGGAGCTCTGCTGATCGCCGGCGGCCCTCGGTTCCTGATCCTCGGGCTCGACGTACCCGTCGGCTGGGTCTTCGTGATCATCGCGATCAGCGGTTTCGCAGAGGGCCTTCTCAATCCCGTTCTCGGCGCGGCAGTCCTGGAACGCATACCCAGAGAGATGCTCGGCCGTGTCGGAGGTCTTGCAGACGCCATGGCGTACGCCGGCATCCCCTTCGGTGGGATGCTCGCAGGCATTCTGGTCGGAGCCCTCGGCGCACCTGCGGTGCTCCTGGTGGGCTCGGCTCTGTACTTCACTGTCGTCTTGGTGAACATGCTGTTCCCTGCTTGGAAGGAACTCGACACCGGGAAGACGAACTGAGCCCGCGAATTCGTACCCACCCGCGTGGGGCCAGGAGCTTTGGCGGGGGTGGCGGTGACGCGGAAGATCAGACGGTGGAATTGGCCTCCCTTCACCAGGTGCTGTCACGTTGGCTGAGCGGTGAGATGGTGCCGGAAGTTCGGGCAGGCCTACGCCGACCAGCTGCGCCGCCGCCGGCCCCGCCCCGGGGGCAAGTGGCATCTGGACGAGGTCTTCAGCAAGGTGGGTGGGGTGTGGCAGTACCTGTGGCGGGTTGTCGACCAGGATGGCAACGCGCTGGACATCCTGGTGCAGTCCCGGCGGGACGCGAAGGCCGCGAAGCGGTTCATGGCCAAGCTGATGAAGAAGCAGTGCCGGGTACTGCGGGTGCTGGTCACCGACAAGCTCCGCTCCTACGGCGTCGCCCACACCGTGAGCTGATGTCCTCGGTTGAACACCGCTCGCACAAGGGCCTGAACGACCGGGCCGAGAACAGCCACCAGCCCACCCGCCAGCGCGAACGCGCCATGAAGGGCTTCCGTCCTGAGGTACGGCGCAGTGGTTCCTGTCCGCGTTCAGCGGCGTCTCACCCCACTTCCGACCCCGGCGCCACCGGATGACCGCCCCCGACCACCGACTCAAGGTGACCGTCCGCTTCACCATCTGGGACCACATCACCGGCGTGGTCGCCGAGCTCACCACGGCCTGAACACCAGCCCGGACCCAGGTCGCACGCCGTGACCCGTCGTCACGCCATCACGCACCAAATAGCGTGACAACGCCCGGAGAACCTTCTCCGGCATGCCCCTCGACGTGTGTCCGGCCCGGGGACCGTGCCGGCTACGGAGAGCGCACCGCCCTGGTCGCGTCCGTGCCCCAGCTGGCCAGCAGACGCAGGGACTGAGCGGACGGGGAGCCCGGTTCGGCGTGGTAGGTCAGCAGGGCCTGGTCCGAGTCGTCCGAGAGGCGGAAGGACTCGAAGTTCAGTGACAGGTCGCCGACCAGCGGGTGGTGCAGGCGCTTGACGCCGTGGCTCTTCTCCTTGACGTCGTGCGTCGCCCACAGCCGGCGGAACTCCTCGCTCTTCACCGAGAGTTCGCCCACCAGGGCGGACAGCCGCGGGTCGTCCGGGTAGCAGCCCGCGTTCATGCGCAGGCCGCACACCACGTCGATCGCCTTCTGCTCCCAGTCGACGAACAGGTCGCGGTACTCGGCGTGCAGGAAGACCAGCCGGGCCCAGTTGCGCTCGGCGGGCGGCAGCCGGTCCCAGTCGCCGAACACCGCCGCCGCCATCCGGTTCCAGGCGAGGATCTCCGAGCGGCGGCCCACGATGTACGCCGGCACGCCCTCCATGGTGTCCAGCAGCTGGCGCAGCGAGGAGCGGACCTGCTGCTGCCGCGCCGCCGGCTTCTTCTTGTGCGACTTCGGCTTGGCCAGGTGACTGAGGTGCGCATGCTCGGCGTCCGTCAGCCGCAGGGCCCGGGCGATCGAGTCCAGGACCTCCGCCGACACATTGCGGCCGTTGCCCTGCTCCAGACGCGTGTAGTACGCCACCGACACCCCGGCCAGCTGCGCCAGCTCCTCCCGGCGCAGTCCCGGTACCCGGCGGTGCCGGCCGAAGTCGGGCAGTCCCACGTCCTCGGGCTTCAGCCGCGCCCGCCGGCTGCGCAGGAACTCGCTCAGCTCGGCCCGCCGGTCCAGGGGCAGGCCGGCGGCGGATGCCCCGGGCTGTTCGTCCATACGGCCAGTATCCGTCGCGTCCCCTGGTCGTACGTCCACCACCCTGACCCTGCCAGTGGTAGGCACGGCAGTCGTACGCAAAGCCGTGGACTGGGTGAGGGGCGGGGCCCGGGGCAGGCTGGTCGTGTGCCCGGTGGAAGGCAAGCCGGGCACCGAAATCCCTGCTAGGAGAACCCCCCGCCATGACCACTGTTGCCGCGTACGCCGCGCCCGCCGCCAAGGCCCCGCTGGAGCGGACCACCATCGAGCGACGCGCGGTCGGCGAGTTCGACGTCCTGATCGACATCAAGTTCGCCGGCATCTGCCACTCCGACATCCACCAGGCCCGGGACGGCTGGCGTCCCGGCACCTTCCCGATGGTGCCCGGCCACGAGATCGCGGGCGTGGTCTCCGAGGTCGGCCCCGGTGTGACGAGGTTCGCCGTCGGCGACCGGGTGGGCGTCGGCTGCATGGTCGACTCCTGCCGGGAGTGCGACAACTGCCGGGCCGGCCTGCAGCAGTACTGCGCCAAGGGCCCGACCTGGACGTACAACGACTTCGGCAAGGACGGCGAGCCCACGTACGGCGGCTACGCGCAGAAGATCGTCGTCGACGAGAACTACGTCGTCCGCATCCCTGCGGGCCTGTCCCTCGACGAGGCCGCCCCGCTGCTGTGCGCCGGTATCACCACCTACTCCCCGCTCAGGCACTGGAACGCCGGCCCCGGCAAGAAGGTGGCCGTCGTCGGACTCGGCGGCCTCGGCCACATGGGTGTCAAGATCGCCCACGCGCTCGGGGCCGAGGTCACCGTCCTCTCCCAGTCCCTGCGCAAGAAGGACGACGGCCTGAAGCTCGGCGCCGACCACTACTACGCCACCGGCGACCCGCAGACCTTCGAGGACCTCAAGGGCACCTTCGACCTCATCCTCAACACCGTCTCGGCCCCGCTGGACTTCGCCGCCTTCCTGTCCCTGCTGCGCACGGACGGCACCATGGTGAACGTCGGCCTGCCCGAGGAGCCGGTGCAGCTCGTGCTCCAGTCGCTGTTCGGCAACCGCCGCAGCATGAGCAGCTCCGGCATCGGCGGCATCGCCGAGACCCAGGAGATGCTGGACTTCTGCGCCGAGCACGGCCTGGGCGCCGAGATCGAGCTGATCAGCGCGTCCGAGATCAACGACGCGTACGAGCGGGTGCTGGCCAGCGACGTCCGCTACCGCTTCGTCATCGACGCGGCCACGATCTGAGCCCGTTCGTCATCGACACGGCCACGATCCCCACGGCCCGGCCGGCCGCCGGGATCGTGCGGCGCGCGCTCAGAGCCGGCTGAACGTCTCGATGTCCTCGGTGAACTCCGTGATCGCCTGCGCGGTGAGCGTCGGCCGCGTGTCGGCGATGGCGGTCAGGTAGTCCTCGGTGGTGGCCGGCCGGCCCGTGCGTTCGCCGACCTCGCGTTCGAACGCCGCCTGCGCGCCCTTGCGGGCGGCGTACTCGATGTCCGCCGGTGTGAACAGCTCGCTGGCCGCGACCAGCCGGGCGATGTCCACCGAGTCGCCGGCGGCCCCGAGGTAGCGGGCCCAGATCGCGGCGCGGGCGGTCGGGTCCGGCGGGCCGATGGGGATCACGTAGTCGAAGCGTCCCGGTCGCAGGAAGGCCGCGTCGAGCGAGCGCACCGAGTTGGTCGCGCAGGCCAGCAGCCGCGCGTCGTGCTCGCGGAAGACGGGGATCAGCTTGAGCAGCTCGTTCGTCACCCCGTGCCCGGGGTCGACCGCCTTCCCGGACCGAGCGCCGGCGATCTCCTCGACCTCGTCGATGAAGAGCACGACCGAGTCCAGCTCGGCAAGCTCGGCGAAGGCGTCGCGCAGCGCGGCGGCCAGCCCCTCGCTCGTGTCGGCGGCGAGCCGGGACGGGAAGAGCTCCACGAACGGCCAGCCCAGCCGCGAGGCGACCGCCTTGGCGAAGCTGGTCTTTCCGGTGCCGGGCGGGCCGAACAGGATCACCGCCTTGGGCGGGACGACACCGTAGCGGTCGGCGAGCGCCGGCTCCGTCAGCGGGAGCACCACCCGGCGCTCGACGACCTGCTTCTCCCGCTCCATGCCGGCCATGGCGTCCCACAGTCCCTCGGGCATCATGCGACCGCCCAGCGCCGCGAGGACGTCGGCGTTGGCGGCGCCGGGCGGCTCGAACTTCTCGAAGTAGGTCAGGTCGTCGCGGCACCGGTATCCGGAGTTCTCCAGCGCCTTGGTGCCGGCCGCGCCCGCGGGCAGCAGCGCGCTGATGTGACGCACCCCCAGGGCCCGCAGCCGTCGCTCCAGCTCGGCGAGCAGCGCACTGCCGATGCCGCGCTCGCGCCAGCGGGAGGCGAGCGCCACCAGGAGGACCCACCCCCGCTTGCCCTGGGCCTGCGCCACGGCCATGCCCACCAGCTCCTCGCCGACCACCGCGACCACCGCCGTCTGACCGGCCTTGGCCGCGGCCATCACCTCGGACACGGGAAACACCGGCTCCTCGTCGGCATGCCGGCTCTGGTCCCAGATCTGTATGGCCTGGTCGAGATCGTCGTCGTGATAGTCGCGCAGATGCCAAACGGGCATCGCCACCACCTCACCCGTCCCGCGGGACTCAATTGTCCCCCGGGGAAGCAGCGGGCGCCGAGCGGTGCGCGGTCCGTGCGCAGGCGCGCGCCCGCTGTGGCCGGCCGGTGCGGAGCCCGCGGCGAGGGCGGCGACGAGGGCGGGGGCCGCGCCTAACCGGCCGGCGGGTTCTTCCGGCCCGCGCGGCATCGTGCACGGGCCCGAGGCGGGGCCTGCCTCGACGTCACGGCCCGGCGGCGCCGACAACGATCCTCACGCCATCGTCCATGGACGCGGATGCCACCGGGAGGCACGGTGCGGGTCTTCGCCGCCCCGCGCTGCCGCCCGTCAGGCAGCCACCGCGGCCACCGTCTCGTTGCGCACGCGGCAGTAGTGCGCCGCCGCGTCGTCGCCCCGATAGCTCCAGGGCAGGGCGTCCACGTAGCCGTCGACCAGATGGAACTGTTCGAGGGCCGCCTCGTGGCGGTCCTGGAGATGGAGGTAGAAGGCCAGCAGGTGGCGCAGCTGGGCCAGGCCCGGACGGTCGGGATCGGTGGCCGCCGCGGCCGCCGCGTCCGCGAGTGCCGCGTCGACCCGGGCCACCATCTCGGCTGTGTTGTCGGCCGCGACGTCGGTGGACTCGTCGTGCTCGAAGTGCGCGATGAGCGGCAGCACCGTCAGCAGGCTGCCGAGGGGCGCCTCGGCAGCCGCCCGCTCGGCGAAGTCGAACGCGAGCTGCTGGGAGCCGCGCCACTTCGCGCACCAGTACTGCAGGGCCGCGAAGTGGGCGCCGAAGTGGTACGGGGCGCGGGTGGTGATCTGGGCCCAGAGCTTGTCCATCTCGGCGTGCGGGTAGCCCAGGCCGAGCGCCACCCAGATCTCCGCGATGTACGGCGTCGGATCGTCGGGGTTCAGCTCCGCGGCCTTCGCGATCTCCTCGCGCGCGGCGGCCAGCGTGCGGTGGAAGCCCTCGAACTGCTCCCGCGTGGTGTGCCCGGCGCGCTGGGCGCCGCGCAGTTCCCACGCCAGGTACACCGTGCTGCGTGCCCGCACCATGGCCGCGTCCGGGTCCGCCGGGCGGGCGGCCTCCCAGTCCATCAGCCACCCGTCCTCCACGGCCGCGCGCGTGGCCAGCAGGGCGACCACCGCCGAACGGCGCTCCCAGTCCCGGCCGACGGCGGCCAGCAGCTCCGCCGCCGGCTGCCAGGCGCCGCCGCGCACCGCCTCCACGGC
>NZ_JBLEBI010000366.1:0-1745 GCF_047340315.1 Streptomyces sp. AF1A | reverse complement strand
GTTCGTCCTGCTCGCCCGGCCCCTGGGCGCCCGGGACGCGGCACCCGCACTCCGCTCCGTACGCATCCTCACCCGAAGGCTCGCCCATGCCGTCTTCCGTTGAGTCCCCCGCCCGCTCCTGCTCCCCGGCCGCCACGGCCACCGGCCCGGTCCCGTGGATCGCCATGTACCACTCGGTCGGCGACTGCTCCGACGACCCGTACCGCGTCACCGTCAGCCCCGGCCGGCTGGAGCGCCAGCTGCGCTGGCTGCGCGGGCGGGGGCTGCGCGGGGTGTCGGTGGCCGAGCTGCTCGCGGCCCGCGCCCGGGGCGAGGGCCGCGACCTGGTGGGCCTGACCTTCGACGACGGCTACGCCGACTTCCTCGACCACGCCGCCTCGCTGCTGACCCGGTGGCGGTGCACGGCCACCGTGTTCGTGCTGCCCGGGCGGCTCGGCGGCGACAACGCCTGGGACCCGCTCGGCCCGCGCAAGCCCCTGCTGACCCCCGACGGCGTCAGGCGCGCCGCCGACGCGGGCATGGAGATCGGCTCGCACGGCCTCACCCACGTCGACCTCACCCGCGCCGACGACACCCGGCTGCGGGGCGAGACCGCCGAAAGCCGCGCTCTGATCGAGGAGTTGACCGGACGGCCGGTCACCGGCTTCTGCTACCCGTACGGCACGGTCGACCGGCGTGCCGTGCAAGCCGTGCGGGAGGCCGGGTACGGCTACGCCTGCGCCATCGACCCCGGCGCCCTGACCGGCCCGCACGCCCTGCCGCGCGTGTACGTGGGGCAGCGCGACACCGCCGTACGCCTGTACCTGAAGCAGCGGCTGCACCGGTGGCGCCGGCGTCCCGTCGAGGGGCCGCGGTGAGGGCGCTGCACGTCATCACTGGCCTCGGGGTGGGCGGCGCCGAACAGCAGCTCCGGCTGCTGCTGCGGCACCTGCCGGTGGAGTGCGAGGTGGTGACGCTGACCAACCCCGGCCCGGTGGCCCGGGGCCTGGAATCCGACGGGGTGCGGGTGCTCCACCTCGGCATGGCCGGCAACCGCGACCTGGCCGCACTGCCCCGGCTGGCCCGGATCATCCGCCGCGGCCGGTACGACCTCGTGCACACCCACCTGTACCGGGCGTGCCTGTACGGGCGGATCGCCGCCCGGCTGGCCGGGGTGCGCGCGGTCGTCGCCACCGAACACTCCCTCGGCGACTCGCAGTTGGAGGGCCGGCCGCTCACCCCGGGGGTGCGCGCGCTGTACCTCCTGGGCGAGCGGCTGGGCCGGTCCACGGTCGCCGTCTCCCCCACGGTCGCCGCCCGGCTCACCCGGTGGGGCGTGCCCGCGCCGCGCGTGGTCGTGGTGCCCAACGGCATCGACCTGGCGCGGTTCGCCTTCGACCCGGTGGCGCGGCTGCGCACCCGTGAGCGTCTCGGGCTGTCCGCCGACGCGTTCGTCGTCGGCGGCATCGGCAGGCTCGTCCCCGGCAAGCGCTTCGGCGTCCTGGTCCGCGCCCTCGCCCGGCTTCCCGGGGACTGCCGGCTGCTGCTGGTCGGCGGGGGCCCCGAGGAGGCGGCCCTGCGGCGCACCGCGCGGGAGGCGGGAGTCGCCGGGCGGGTGCTGTTCACGGGCGAGCGGCCGTACCTCCCCGACGGCTCCCCCGGCCCCGGACTGCCCGCGCTGGCCTCGGCGATGGACGTGCTCGCCGCGCCGTCCGCCGAGGAGGCGTTCGGCCTCGCGGTCGTGGAGGCCCTCGCGGCCGGCCTGC
>NZ_JBLEBI010000365.1:0-1787 GCF_047340315.1 Streptomyces sp. AF1A | reverse complement strand
GACTAGCTCCGTACTTCGCGGGTGACTGAATCGGCTGGTTCAGGGCCTGTGGGAGTGTCTGTTGGGACCGTGGCCGCGTTGGTGGGGTGTGACGAAGTCTTCCCGGTCCCCGCGGCCACG
The DNA here is from genome assembly GCF_047340315.1 of Streptomyces sp. AF1A. Classification (NCBI taxonomy): domain Bacteria; kingdom Bacillati; phylum Actinomycetota; class Actinomycetes; order Kitasatosporales; family Streptomycetaceae; genus Streptomyces; species Streptomyces sp. AF1A. The sequence continues at coordinate 1,667 of NZ_JBLEBI010000365.1, read as the reverse complement.
GACGGTGCGTCCGCGCATGGAATGCGTGGTCAGCGCCGTGGTGGAGAAGCGTCTGGGCGCTCTGCCTGTCGCTGCCGAGTTTCTGCGCCGGCTGGATGTGGCCGGGACCGTCGACCGGTTGTGCCCGGGCCGTGACATCGCCCACCTGACGCACGGCCAGGTCATCGAGACGCTGGTGGCCAACCGGCTGACTGCGCCCGCCCCGCTGTGGCGGGTGGACGACTGGGCGCGTGAGTGGGCGGTGGAGGAGGTCTTCGGTATCGAGCCGGAGCTGCTCAACGACGACCGGCTGGGCCGCGCCCTGGATGCCATCGCCCCGCACCTGACGGAGCTGACCGACAGCATCGGGGCCCGCGCGATCGGCGAGTTCGGCATCGATGTGTCGACGTTCCATTGGGACATGACCTCCATGTCCCTGTACGGCGCCTACCCAGCCGACGACCAGGACGAGGACTATCCCCGCATCAAGCATGGGCATCCCAAGGACCGCCGGTACGACCTCAAGCAGATCCAGACCGGACTCGCGGTCTGCGGGGACGGCGGCATCCCGCTGCTGTCCCGCGTCATCGACGGCGGAGCCGCGGAGATCTCCCAGGTCACCGGCGCCATGAACGCCCTGCGGGCCATGGCCGGGCCGAAGGAGTTCCTGCTGATCGCGGACTCCAAGCTCGTCTCGTACCGCAACGTCACCGCGCTGCTCAAGGCCGGATGCGATTTCATCGCCCCGGCCCCGGCCTCCACGGTCGACGACGCGGTCTACGCCGCCCTCGACCTGGATGCGGCCACCGTCGTGGACTACACCCCCGCCCGGGACGAGACCATCCCCGCCCAGCGGCGCGAGACCTACCGAGTCCTGGAGGACACCCACGTCCTGTCCGGACCGCGCAAACGCGACCCGGACGTGGAAGTGCGCCGGATCCTGGTGCACTCCACCGGCAACGCCAAGGGCCAGCAGCGGGCCCGGGACAAACGCCTGGCCAAGGCCCGAGAAGAGCTCGACAAGCTGCAGCGCGGGGCCGGCGGCCGCTACTACAACACCGCCGAGAAGATCGCCGCACGCATCGGCGTGATCGCCAAAACCCGCCGCGTCACCGGCTGTCTGCACACCGAGATCACCACCGACGACACCGGACGCCCTGCCCTCGACTGGCACTTCGACCAAGACGTCCTCCAGGCCGAGGCGGCCGTCGACGGCTGGTACGCGCTGCTGACCACCCTCACCCCCGAACAGGCCGCTGCCGCCGAGGTACTGCGGCGCCACAAGGGCCAGCCCGCCGTCGAGCGCCGCTACGGCGACTTCAAAGGCCCCCTGGCCGTCACCCCCGTCTTCGTGCAGGACAACAAACGGGTCTCCGCACTGGTAACGGTGATCTGCCTGGCCCTGCTCGTGTTCTGCCTGATCGAACGCCAGGTCCGCCAGGCCCTTGGGGATGATCAGAAGATGCCCGGACTGTATCCCGGCAACCAGACGGTCCGGCCCACCGGCCGGATGATCCTCTACCACCTCTCCGGCCTGCGACTACGGGTCGGTCATGCCACCGACCCGCCCACCATCGTCATCAACCGCGGCGTCCAACTCCATCTCCTCGACCTCCTCGGCCTCGAACCGACGCATCCCCGCTGGCCAGAGACCTGAACGAGCTACCCGCGAAGTACGGGACTAGCCG
>NZ_JBLEBI010000364.1:0-1803 GCF_047340315.1 Streptomyces sp. AF1A | reverse complement strand
GGCGATGGAGTGGGCGGGGCGGTGGGGGAGGCGGGGGCGGATGACGCGGAGCCACAGGAGGACGAGCAGGGCTCCGCACGCCGCGAAGGGCAGGACCGCGCCGAGTGCGAGGGCCAGCCAGCGCAGCAGCGTGACGAACACGTGCCAGCCGCCCGCCAGGGCGTCCACGAAGCCGGGCGAGTCGTCGGCGGCCGCCGCCGGCGCGGGCTTCTCGTCCAGGGACAGGGTGATGGTGGCCAGGCTGGTGCGGTCCTTCAGGGACGCCTGCCGGGCCAGCAGCGCCTCCAGGTCCGCCTGGCGGCTGCTCAACTCACCCTCCAGCGTGACGACATCGCTCAGCTTCGCGGCCCGGTCCATCAGCGTGCGGATGCGGTCCACGCTGGCCCGCTGCGACTTGATGCGGCTCGCCACGTCCACGACCTGGTCGGTGACGTCCACCGCCTTGGCCGTACGGTCGATCAGCCGGCCCGCGCCCTGCAGCGCGGCGAGCACCTCGTCGTACTTCTCCGTGGGCACGCGCAGCACCACCCGGGTGTGCTCCCGGCCGTCGCCGTCCCGGCTGGTGGTCTCCTGGCCGACGTACCCGCCCGCGTCCTCGGCGGTGGTCCGCGCCTGCTCCAGCGCCTTGGGCACGTCCTTGACCTGGACGGTGAGGGACGCGGTGCGGATGATCGCGGTCGGGGTGAGATCGGGCGTCGCCCGGCCGGAGGACCTGGAACCGTCCGCTGTGCCGCCGGCGGCGTCCTTCTGCTGCGCCTTGGCGTCGCCGGCGGACTTGGCCGAGTTGCCGCCCGCGTCGTCGGCGGCGCTGCACCCGGCGAGGGCGAGCGAGGCGGCGAGGAGGACCCCGGCCAGCACCCGGCCGGGCCGGGCGGGTCGGGCGGAACGTAGGGAACGTGGTGTGCGCATGGGCGTACCCCTGAGGACGATGACTGTGTCGCGACTGCGACGGCGAGCCGCCCGGGAACGTTCGGGCGGCCCGGTTCCGAAGCGGTCACGGTCCGGACTCGGCGCGGACACCGGGGCGCGGCGGGGGTGCCGGCGGCGTTTGAGAGAGTGGGGGCATGAGCGCAACGGGTACGAGCACGCGGCATGTCGTCGTCATCGGAGCCGGCGTCGCCGGTCTCGCCGCCGCCCACCGGCTGCTGGCGCGCGGGGCGCGCGTGACCGTGCTGGAGGGCTCCAACCGGGTCGGCGGCAAGCTGCTGCCCGGTGAGATCGCCGGCGTCCGGGTCGATCTGGGCGCCGAGTCGATGCTCGCCCGCCGCCCCGAAGCCGTGGGCCTCGCCCGCGAGGTGGGCCTCGCCGAGCGGCTGCAGCCACCGGCGACCGCGAGCGCCTCGATCTGGACCCGAGGCGCCCTGCGCCCCATGCCCAAGGGCCATGTGATGGGCGTGCCCGGCACCGCCGCCGCACTGTCCGGCGTGCTCTCCGACGAGGGCCTGGCCCGCATCGAGCGCGACGCCGACCTGCCCCGCACCGAGATCGGCGACGACGTGGCCGTAGGGGAGTACGTGGCGGCCCGGCTCGGCCGCGAGGTCGTCGACCGCCTGGTCGAGCCCCTGCTCGGCGGGGTGTACGCGGGCGACGCCTACCGCATCTCGCTGCGCTCGGCCGTGCCGCAGCTCTTCCAGGCCGCCCACGCGCACGACTCCCTGACGGCGGCCGTCCGCGAGATCCAGGCCCGCGCCGCGGCCGCCCAGCAGACCGGGCCGGTGTTCATGGGCATCGAGGGCGGTGTGGGCAGCCTCCCGCTCGCGGTCGCCGATGCCGTGCGGGCCCGCGGAGCCCGGATCCTGACCG
>NZ_JBLEBI010000363.1:0-1809 GCF_047340315.1 Streptomyces sp. AF1A | reverse complement strand
GCGCCGCGTCCGCGGCCGAGGTGGGCGCCCTGATGGCCGGGGCCCGCGCCGCCGGGGTGCCGCTCACGCTGCGCTCGGGCGGCACCAGCCTGGCGGGGCAGGCGGGCGGCGACGGGATTCTCGTGGACGTGCGCAGCCACTGGCGCGCCGCCGAGGTCCTCGACGACGGCCGGCGCATCCGCCTGCAACCGGGACTGACGGTGCGTCAGGCCAATGCGCGGATCGCCCGCTACGGGCGCAGGCTCGGCCCCGACCCGGCGAGCGAGTCGGCCTGCACCATCGGCGGCATGGTCGCCAACAACTCGAGCGGCATGAACTGCGGCACCCGGGACAACGCCTACCGGACCATGGAGTCCCTGCAGTTCGTGCTGCCCTCGGGCACCGTCGTCGACACCGCGGACCCCGACGCGGACCGGGCGCTGCGCACCCGCGAGCCCGAACTGCACGCCGGGCTGCAGCGGTTGCGCGACCGCGTCCGCGCCTCGGCCGGCTCCCGCGCCACCATCGAGCGGCTGTTCTCGATGAAGAACACCATGGGCTACGGGCTCAACTCGTTCCTGGACCACAGCGATCCCGCGGGCATCCTCGCCCACCTCATGATCGGCAGCGAGGGCACCCTCGGCTTCGTCGGGGAGGCCGTCTTCCGCACCGTACCCGTCCTGCCGCACACCGCCACCGGCCTGCTGGTGCTGCCCGGCCTCGCCGAGGCCACCGACGCGCTGCCCGCGCTGCTGGCCGCCGGCGCCCGCACGGCCGAACTCCTCGACGCCGCCTCGCTGCGCGTGACGCAGCAGTCCCCGGATCCCGTCGAGGAGCTGGACGGCCTGCGCGTCGAGCGACACGCGGCACTGCTGGTCGAGTTCGCCGAGGACAGCGCCGAGGAACTGGAGGCGCGGATGGCCGCGGCACGGCCGGTCCTCAACCGCCTGCCGGCCGTCACCGGAACCAGGCTCGTGCGCGACCCGCGGGTCAGGGCCCGCCTCTGGCACCTGCGCAAGGGCCTGTACACGGCCGTCGCGGGAGCGCGCAGGCCCGGGACCACCGCGCTGCTGGAGGACATCGCGGTGCCGATGGAGCGGCTGACCCGCACCTGCGAGGGGCTGATCGGTCTCTTCGACCGGCACGGCTACCAGGACGCGGTGATCTTCGGCCATGCCCGGGACGGCAACCTGCACTTCATGCTCACCCAGGACTTCGACTCCGCCCGGGAGACCGAGCGCTACGCCCGGTTCACCGACGCCATGGTCGACCTCGTCCTGGACGCCGGCGGCACGCTGAAGGCCGAGCACGGCACCGGCCGGGCCATGGCCCCCTTCGTCCGCCGCCAGTACGGCGACGAACTGTACGACGTGATGCGCGAGGTGAAGCGGCTGTGCGACCCGCACGGCGTGCTCAACCCGGGGGTGCTCCTGGCCGACGACCCGGACGCGCACCTGCGGAACCTCAAGAGCGTTCCCGAGGTCGATCCCGCCGTCGACGCGTGCGTCGAGTGCGGCTACTGCGAGCCCGTCTGCCCCACGGCGGACGCCACCACGACGCCCCGCCAGCGGATCGTGCTGCAGCGCGAGATCGCCCTCGCCACCGCCGCCGGGGACGACGAACGCCGCCGCGCCCTGGAAGCCGACTACGCCTACGCGGCCGTCGACAGTTGCGCGGCCGACAGCCTCTGTGTCACCGCCTGCCCGGTCACCATCGACACCGGCGCGGTCATGAAGCGCCTGCGCGCCGAACGGCACGGCGCCGCCGCGCAGCGCGCCGGGAGCGCGGCGGCCCGGCACTGGGGGCCCGCGGTCAAGGGGGTGCGCGCCG
>NZ_JBLEBI010000362.1:0-1824 GCF_047340315.1 Streptomyces sp. AF1A | reverse complement strand
GGTGCCGCCGCCGTGCCGAACTCCAGCTCGAACAGGCCGGGCAACTCCGGTGCGGCACAGCCCAGTTCGGGCTGGCCCGTGGTGCCGCCGCCGGACCTGGACCTGTCACCGCGGCCGGTGCCGAGGGCGCCGCTGACCGACGTGGTGCCCAAGCGCACGCTGGTGATCATCGCCGTGCTGGTCGCTCTCGCGGTGCTGGGGACCGTCCTGGCCCTCGTCCTGAACGGTGACGACGGCAAGGGGAGCAAGGGCAACGGCGCCGCCAAGGCGGCGGCGAGCGCCAGTGCCTCCACCAAGGAGGACAGGCGGAGCAGGGCCACGGGCGGTACCGACCCCGGCGCGCACACGGACGAGGGCGGTTCCGCGTCCGACGACGGATCCGCTGCGGCGGCGGACGCCGGCGCGAGCCAGTCCTCCGACGACGGCGACTCGGGCACGTCCGCCGCCAAGGACGGCGGGAGCGCGCCGGTGGTGTCGACCCGCAAGGGCGGCCAGGGGTACTCGATCGGGCTGCCCAAGGGGTGGAGGTACGAGTCCAGCGGGGCCGCGGGTGACCGCTACACCGGGCCCGACGGGCAGAAGCTGCTCATCGGATGGACAAGTTCCCCCAAGAGCGACCCGGTTGCGGACTGGAAGAACCAGGAGCGCTACATGGTGCGCTCCCAGTACCACAGGATCCGCATCGAGAAGGTGGGCTACCGCGGCTGGAACACGGCCGACTGGGAGTTCACCTACGTCGACGGCGGCACCGAGTACCGCAGCATCGACCGGGGGTTCGTGGTCAACGACCACCTCGGCTACGGGCTGATGTACACCGCGAAGGCCGCGGACTGGCACAGCGACCTGCGCAGGGACACGTGGCAGACGCTGACGAAATCCTTCCGGCCCAAGTCCTAGGCGTGCGGCGCCGGTTTCGGGCGCGAGAATCCGGCATCCTCTCGGTGCGGGTTGCCTCCGGCACGTATCGTGAATGGTTGAGGACCGTACGCAGCCGGATGCGTGTGTGAAACGGGCCGCGAGGCGAACGGATGTGACCAACCGGGCGGCCGGGGAGGCGGAGTGGACGACTACGCGGGTCGGGTGCTGGCCGACCGCTACCGCCTGCCGTTGCCGCCGTCCGACGAGTACGAACTCACCGAGACCCGCGCCTTCGACACCTACAGCGGCCAGGAAGTGCTGGTCCGTCAGGTCCCGTTGCCCGAGGTCGTCGAGGCCGAGGTGCTCGACGCGGAGGGGCTGCCCGAGGGGTTCACCGCCCGTGAGCGCGGTGCCCGTCCGGCCACCGCCCGGGCCGCCACCCGCCGGCCCGCCGACCCCGCGGTGCGGCGTGCCGTCGAGGCCGCTCAGGCCGCGGCCCGCATCCCCGACCATCCGCGGCTGGACCAGGTCTTCGACGTGTTCGCCGAGGGCGGGTCGCTGTGGATCGTCAGCGAGTGGGTGGCCGCCCGTCCGCTGGCGGCGCTGCTCGCCGAGAAGCCGTTGACGCCCTACCGGGCGGCCGAGGTCGCCTCCGACCTGCTCATGGCGCTGCGGGTGCTGCACGCCCACGGCTGGGTGCACCGCAACATCACCGCCCGCACGGTGCTCGTCTGCGAGGACGGGCGGGTGATGCTGACCGGCCTCGCCGCCGGCGCGGCGGAGGAGGCGCTGTGCGGCTACGACCCGGTACCGGTCCGGGAAGAGGACGGGGAACCGGCGGAACCGGGCGCCGGGGCGGCTGCTTGCGGCAGTGGAGAGGAGCACACCCCGGGGCCGGGCGCCGGTGAGCCGGCCGGGACCGCGGGGGTGATGCCGGCCGACGTCGACCCCGAGGCCGCGCGCCGG
>NZ_JBLEBI010000361.1:0-1825 GCF_047340315.1 Streptomyces sp. AF1A | reverse complement strand
GATGGGTAGGGGAGCGTCGTCTGCCGGGTGAAGCAGCACCGGAAGGTAGTTGTGGACGGTTGACGAGTGAGAATGCAGGCATGAGTAGCGATTCACACGTGAGAAACGTGTGCGCCGATTGACTAAGGGTTCCTGGGTCAAGCTGATCTGCCCAGGGTAAGTCGGGACCTAAGGCGAGGCCGACAGGCGTAGTCGATGGATAACCGGTTGATATTCCGGTACCCGCTGTGGAGCGTCAAACATTGAATCCAGTGATGCTAAGCCCGTGAAGCCGCCGGCTGAGTCTTCGGACGAGGTCGGAGTGGTGGAGCCGGTGACCCGAGCTGGTAGTAGGTGAGTGATGGGGTGACGCAGGAAGGTAGTCCATCCCGGGCGGTGGTTGTCCCGGGGTAAGGGTGTAGGCCGTGCGATAGGTAAATCCGTCGCGCATTGAGGCTGAGACCTGATGCCGAGCCGATTGTGGTGAAGTGGATGATCCTATGCTGTCGAGAAAAGCCTCTAGCGAGTTTCATGGCGGCCCGTACCCTAAACCGACTCAGGTGGTCAGGTAGAGAATACCGAGGCGTTCGGGTGAACTATGGTTAAGGAACTCGGCAAAATGCCCCCGTAACTTCGGGAGAAGGGGGGCCACACCTGGTGAGAGGACTTGCTCCTTGAGCTGGGGGTGGCCGCAGAGACCAGCGAGAAGCGACTGTTTACTAAAAACACAGGTCCGTGCGAAGCCGTAAGGCGATGTATACGGACTGACGCCTGCCCGGTGCTGGAACGTTAAGGGGACCGGTTAGCTCTGATTCGTCGGGGCGAAGCTGAGAACTTAAGCGCCAGTAAACGGCGGTGGTAACTATAACCATCCTAAGGTAGCGAAATTCCTTGTCGGGTAAGTTCCGACCTGCACGAATGGCGTAACGACTTCTCGACTGTCTCAACCATAGGCCCGGTGAAATTGCACTACGAGTAAAGATGCTCGTTTCGCGCAGCAGGACGGAAAGACCCCGGGACCTTTACTACAGTTTGATATTGGTGTTCGGTTCGGCTTGTGTAGGATAGCTGGGAGACTGTGAAGCCTGGACGCCAGTTCGGGTGGAGTCGTCGTTGAAATACCAGTCTGGTCGTGCTGGATGTCTAACCTGGGTCCGTGATCCGGATCAGGGACAGTGTCTGATGGGTAGTTTAACTGGGGCGGTTGCCTCCTAAAGGGTAACGGAGGCGCCCAAAGGTTCCCTCAGCCTGGTTGGCAATCAGGTGTTGAGTGTAAGTGCACAAGGGAGCTTGACTGTGAGACCGACGGGTCGAGCAGGGACGAAAGTCGGGACTAGTGATCCGGCGGTGGCTTGTGGAAGCGCCGTCGCTCAACGGATAAAAGGTACCCCGGGGATAACAGGCTGATCTTCCCCAAGAGTCCATATCGACGGGATGGTTTGGCACCTCGATGTCGGCTCGTCGCATCCTGGGGCTGGAGTCGGTCCCAAGGGTTGGGCTGTTCGCCCATTAAAGCGGTACGCGAGCTGGGTTTAGAACGTCGTGAGACAGTTCGGTCCCTATCCGCTGTGCGCGTAGGAGTCTTGAGAAGGGCTGTCCCTAGTACGAGAGGACCGGGACGGACGAACCTCTGGTGTGCCAGTTGTTCTGCCAAGGGCATGGCTGGTTGGCTACGTTCGGGAGGGATAACCGCTGAAAGCATCTAAGCGGGAAGCCTGCTTCGAGATGAGGACTCCCACCCACTTGATGGGGTAAGGCTCCCAGTAGACGACTGGGTTGATAGGCCAGATATGGAAGCCTGGTAACGGGTGGAGTTGACTGGTACTAATAGGCCGAGGGCTTGTCC
>NZ_JBLEBI010000360.1:0-1896 GCF_047340315.1 Streptomyces sp. AF1A | reverse complement strand
ACGCTCGATCTTGCGTGATGGTCCGCCGACAGAGTCAGTGGACTGTTTCCGTTCTGAGGGGTGAAGTTGCAAAGGCTGCGGGCCCGAGTGTCGTCTCGGGTGGGCGCGGGGTCCCACTGCTCCGGCTGGAGGGTTTCTCTCACAGAGCGCGTGAATCCTCTGGTCAACCGGGATTCGGCAGGGGTGTGAGCCGTTCGAGGACGGCGGTGATGTGGCTGGTCCAGGGCCAGTGCCCAGCCAGGCGGAGGATCCAACGGCGGCCGATGGTCACCAGCTGTCCCGTGGTGACGAACAGGCGGAGTCGCAGGCGTCGGGGTTCCCACAGCCGCTCCTTGCTGGAGGGCGGGCATCGGCATCCAGGCCAGCAGGTCCAATGCGCTCTGCACGATCTCCAGCCAGATCCGGTTCTGGACGGTGCGGTGCAGAGGGAGATTCCGCAGGCCGGTACCCCGGGCGGTCCGGATCCGGGACACCGCGCGTGTCCGCAGCCGGTGACGGAGCTCGAGCTCGGCGATCGGCGATGTTGGTGGCGAAACACGTCAGCCGCACGCCGTCCGCGTCCGTGAGCCTCAACTGTGCACCGGTGTGCCGACGTTCCTTCCTGACGATCAGCCGCATGCCCTTCGGCCAGCCCGCGAGCAAGTCACCGGTGAGTTCGGCGATCCAGGCCCCGTCACGGCTCTCACCGCCGGTCTCGACTGCCAGGGTCCGGGCCGATGCCAGGATCTCGAGGACGTGGCCGTGGATGGCCTCGGTGATCACCATGCCGACCGAGTAGGACAGCCGGCGTTCTCGCTTCGCGATCCAGGAGGGGCCGTGCCAGCCCGCGCTGACCTGTCCCTGGGAGGACATCGCGCTGGCGGCGGCTCTGGGCGGGGACTGCCTGGCGGATGTGGCATGCTGCGGGCCGAGCCTGATGGGTTCGGGCCGGTTGCCTCCGACCCGACCGTCTCCCGCCTGATCGACGCCCTGGCTGGGGCCGGGCCGCGGGCACTCGCGGCGATCCGGCGGGCCCGGTCCGAAGTCCGGCAGGAGGTATGGCGGTTGGCTGGCGAGGCGGCCCCCCATACGGGGGGGCGAGTTGGTCGTGGACATCGACGGGGTGCTGGTCCTGGCCCACTCCGAGAAGCAGGACGCCGCCGTGACTTGGAAGAAAACCTTCGGTCACCACCCGCTGTTCGCGTTCGTCGACCACGGCCGCGAGGGCTCCGGGGAACCGGTCGCCGCCCTGTTGCGACCGGGAGACGCGGGCAGCAACACCGCCGCCGACCACATCGAAGCCGCCCGCCTCGCTCTGGCCCAGTTACCGAAGAAGCACCGGCGTGGCCACCGCACGTTGATCCGCACGGATTCCGACGGCGGAACGCATGAGCCTCTCAACTGGCTCACCCAGCAGGGACAATGGCTGTCCTACTCGGTCGGCATGGGCATCATCGACGCCGTCCACCAGGCCGTACTTCAGGTTCCAGACGCAGCCTGGACCTCGGCCGTCGAGCCAGACGGCGAGATCCGCGACGGGCCTGGCTGGTCGGCCGACCGCAGGGGATGCGGCTGTTTGTCCGCAAGGAACGACCCAACCTCGGCGCCCAGTTGGGATCACGGACGCCGATGGGATGCGCATCACCTGCTTCGCCACCAACACCTAGAACACGCCGATCGCACAGCTGGAACTGCGGCACCGTCAGCGCGCCAGGGCCGAGGACCGCATCCGGGCAGCCCGCGATACCGGCCTGCGCAACCCTGGTAGGCGCTGTCGGCCCACACCAGTTTCAGCAGGCGGCCCGGCTGGTTCATGAACGTCTCCAGCAGCGCGGGGGCGGCCTTGGAGTCGTGGACGTCCGCCGTGGTCACGGCCTTCAACAACTTAAATCTTCAATGACTTAAATAGGGATAACG
>NZ_JBLEBI010000359.1:0-2032 GCF_047340315.1 Streptomyces sp. AF1A | reverse complement strand
GTCGCTGACCGGTGCCGAGGGCCGACTGCTGCAGAGCAGGGCGTACATCTACCGAGCCGACGGCAACGTCATCGGTATCGCCGACCACCTGAACGGCGAGCGCCGCTTCGACCTCGACGCAGCAGGCCGCGTGACAGCAGTCCACGCGGCGAACTGGACAGAGCGCTACGCCTACGACGAGGCCGGCAACCAGACCCAAGCCTCATGGCCGTCGGCCCACCCAGGCGCAGAGGCAACCGGCCCCGCTCCTATGCGGGCACCCGCATCACCCGCGCCGGTAACGTCCGCTACGAACACGACGCACTCGGCCGCATCACCCTCCGCCAGAAAACCCGCCTGTCGAGAAAGCCGGACACCTGGCGCTACGAATGGGACGCCGAAGACCGCCTCACCTCCGTGGTCACCCCCGACGGCACCCACTGGCGCTACACCTACGACCCCCTCGGCCGCCGCACCGCCAAACTTCGGATGGCGGAAGACGGCAAAACCGTCGTGGAGAGGGTGGACTTCACCTGGGACGGCACCACCCTCTGCGAACAAACAACAACCGCCCCAGACCTCCCCAACCCGGTCACCCTCACCTGGGACCACCAGGGCCTACGCCCCCTCGCCCAAACCGAACGCATCACAGCGGCCGACGCCCCGCAAGAGGAAATCGACTCCCGCTTCTTCGCTATCGTCACCGACCTCGTCGGCACCCCCACCGAACTCATCGACGAACACGGCGACATCGCCTGGCACACCCGCAGCACCCTGTGGGGCACAACAGCCTGGGCATCTGATAGCACGACCTACACACCCCTACGCTTCCCAGGCCAGTACTACGACCCCGAAACCGGCTTCCACTACAACTACTTCCGCCACTACGACCCCGAAACCGCCCGCTACCTGATCCCAGACCCCCTCGGACTGGCACCGGCCCTCAATCCGGCAACGTATGTCCACGATCCACGGATCTGGACAGATCACTTGGGCCTCGCCCCTGATGAGTGCCCCGAAGATGCAGAAGGAAGCCAATGGTACCCGGATGAGAACTATGAGCCGAACGCGATAAAAGCGCGCAACCTGGGAAATGCCGACCGTAAGGCTTGGTTCGAAACACCTCAGGATGTGCACGAACTAGTTGACAAGCTGATCAAAGACCCTGACTACCCACAGCGAGTTACCACTAACGATCAAGGTGAGCGAGTACTAGACTTCTATCGGGGCGGCAAATCTCGAGCAGGAAAACGATGGGCCGGGTCTCCGATCTACGACAACGGAGATCCTTTCAGTCAGCTTCGAGTCGTAGTCGACGGGGACGGCAACATCGCTTACTTCGGCAGGCGCCAAGATGGCTCACACAACTACGATCAAGTCATCCCGTACCCTTGGGTCAAGAGATGAAGTCTAAGGTGATCTCCTTGCACGAAGCAGAACTAGTAAAAAATCTGGCTGCGGCAGGTCTGAAATACTTGGACATCGTGACCTATTCCTCCGCACTGATCCCTCCACAACTGGCATCTTTCGCTAACTCCATCGCCACTGATGGACAGGAATGGGCCGTAAGCATCGAAAATGATGCGCCGGATTTCCGAGAGAGGATGAACCACGAATGGTATATGCTCAGTGCACATCAAGGTCTCTTCGCCAGAGAACACCCGCAGTTCCTCATTGCCGTTCGTGACGTGGAGGATGATCACCCCAACACGTCATGGTGGGCGCGCGTAGCGCTGGAGGCCGAATGGGATTTCGCCGGCGCCGGTGCAGAGGCTCGGGTTACAGGTTGCGGCTGGGGGCACCCGGAGTTCGTAATGCTATCGATCGACGGAAATGTAATTGTCCGAGGGTCGCAGGGGCAAGATTGGATGGATATCGTTTGCCTGCGCGAGCCGCACCGCATCCCTTCACTCAGAAAATTGGGAGCCAAGTTCGCCGAGAGCAACACAATCACTGATCAGACACGCAACGCTCTAATCCGCTGGCTGAAAAGCACGTCGACAGAATGACATCACGGTCGTGGGCGCTTACATGGACAGGTGCGGCTTATTAA
>NZ_JBLEBI010000036.1:0-47561 GCF_047340315.1 Streptomyces sp. AF1A | reverse complement strand
ACGGGCGGGTGGAGAAGCGGACGGGCTGAGGTGGATCGTGAAGCGGGTCGGCCGTAAGGCGACGGGTCCGGGTGGTGGCTCACTGGCGTGCAAGGGCCGGGGACCGGGGCAGGCCCGGTCGGGCAGCCACGCTTCCGGCGGCTGCTGGTCTCCGGACTCCGGGGTGCCGGATGGCTCCGGCGGATTTTTTTCGGCACTCGGGAACCAGGCACCGCCGCCGTTCGTACTCAAAGTGTGCGCCCGATCACGGAAAGCTACAGCACATCGCGCAGGACTCGGTCACGGATCAGGAGGGCGGCCCGCTTGCCAGGCAGGTCGACCTCGGCCGCGTACCGGAAGCCGGCGCTGAGGAACGCGGCGATGGAGGGGGTGTTGCGCAGATCGGGTTCCGCCAGGACGCGGGCGCAGGTGGTGCGGCGGTCGAGGACGAGGTCGGCCACGGCTCTGAGCAGTGTGGAGCCCAGTCCCCGTCCCCGGTCACCGGCATCGCCTACGAGCAAGTGGATCCCGGTGTCGTGGGGCCGGATCGGGTAGTGGCGGGCCAGTGGATCCAGGTCCGCCCGGTAGATCTCCCAATAGCTCATGGGGGTGCCGTCCAGTACTCCGAGACACGGCACGCTCCGCCCGTCGCCGTCCAGTTGGGTGCGCAGGTGGTCCTCCGTCCGGTGCGGAGGTCCGGCCAGCTCCCAGAACTCCGCGACGGCGGGGTCGTTCATCCAGCGGTGGACGACCGGCAGGTCTCGCTCGATATGCAGGGGCACCAACTGAAAGGAGCCGACGGGGGTGGCGACCGGCCCCCAGGCGTGGATGCGGTCGAGGAGATCGGCGGCCCCTCCGGCGAAGAGGCTGACGAACTGGGCGGGCAGGCGAAGGTCGAGCGTGTCCTCGCCGGATTCGGAATCGGCACCGAGGCCGGGCTCGACGGGGGTGGAGGCGGTGCCGGCGCTCGCGTCGGTGGGAGGCACGGTGCGCTCCTCTCTGTACTTACGAAGGCGCTTGTGAAGGCCCTGGTGATGGCGCTTACGAATGAAGGGGGTTGTGAATGGTGACGTACACGGACTGGGTGTCGACGGGGCCGACGAGTTCGTCGAGGCCGTGCAGGCGGGTCAGCAGGTTGGCCTTGCAGCGCAGGACGGGTGAGTCGAGCAGGAGACCGGGCAAGGAGGTGCGCAGCCGAGCGGGGCCCGAGACGAGTTCGGTGAGGAAACGGCGGAATGCCGCAAGGAGCAGTCGCTCGTCGGCAAGGCGCTGGGAGCCGAGGCCGCCGATCAGACCGAGCACGTTGTTGATGGCAAGGTAGTAGGCGAAGCGTTCGTCGGTGACCTCGTCGGAGACGAAGGTGTCGCTGCGCTCGCCGATACCGGGCAGCAGGGCGTCGAGGTCGGCGCGCCGGGACGCGCGGAAGTAGTAGCCCTGGTTGTCACGGTAGCGGCCGCCTACGGGCCAGCCGTCGCCGTCCAGCAGGACCAGTGTGTTCTGCTGGTGGGCTTCCAGGGCGATGCCGGCCTCGCTGTCCAGCCAGAGCACGGGACGGACGACCTGCTGCAGGTAGCGCAGGAACCACTCCGCCGCGACGGCTCCGACGGGCCGGCCGGAGCGCGCCGCGAGCCGCGCCACGAGCCGGGCCAAGCGGGACCGCTCGAACCAAGCGTGCTGATCGGCGGAGGAGCCCTGGACCGGCTCGACGACGGGCTGTGGCGACACCAGCGCGGCGACGCAGCCGACGTCCTCGGCCGGGGCGAACGGGTTGTGCCTGATCATCACGTCGAGCCCGGGCACCGGTCGGCCGTCCGGGTCGTCGACGGCGAGCCACGCGGGATCACGCACGATGTCGAAGCCGGGGTGTGCGGCCTGCCACTGCTTGGACAGCCCGGCGCGCAGCAGTCGGTGCACCTCGACGCCGCGCCGGAGTTCCTTGCGGAGGTTCTCGCGGCGGGAGTTGGTGATGCGCAGGCCCAGCGACAGCTTGAGCATCGCGGGGGCGCCGGATCGGTGCACGGTGCGTACGGAGGAGGTGGGGTGCCAGGCTGGGCCGTGGGTGCCCAGGTCCCTCAGGAGCCCGGCGTCGAGCAGGGCGGCGACGGCCTCGCGGTGCCGTACCTCTCGGGCCTGCCAGGGGTGCAGTGGCAGGGCGGTGTATCCGTCGGGCAGGGGCAGTGCGGTCCCGGCGAGACGCCGGATGAGGTGATCGGCGGGGACGGGCCGGCCGCGCTCGGTCCAGGCCGAGTCGGTCGCGAGCAGAGAGGGGGCGACAGCCATCCAGTGCAGGGGGAAGGAGCCGTGCAGCTCCGGGGAGTAGAGACGCGCCTCTGAGTCGGTCAGGCCTTCCCGGCTCTTGGGAGTCGGGTGCAGGGGGTGGCCGAGGAGAAGGGACTGTTCGGCGCCGAGGAAGCGGTCCGGGCCGTCGGCGGGGTATTCGCGCCGCGCGCGGATGAAGGTGGTGGTCCGACGCAGCGAGTCGGCCACCCAGGCCGCGAGGCCGCCGTCGTCGCCCTGACCGTGAGGTTCGTCGCTGGTCTCCGGGGTGCGGTCGGTGCGGCCCCCGGTGCCGGGGCTCTCCCTGGCGAGCAGCGCCGCGAGGGTGACGGCGTCGACGGGAGGGGCGGTCTCGGGCGCGTCGGCGAACCGGGGCGGACCGAAGCGGTGCCAGCCCGTCGGGGACCAGTAGCGGACCGGAGTGATCAGGCAGGTGCCGCTGGCGGGCAGCGGGATCCGAAGCGTGCCGGTCGTGGGGGCGGGGAGGTCGGTCTCGCGTGCCCAGCACCGCAGGAGGTTCTCCACGGCGGCCGCCTCGGCCGCGGTGCGGGGATCGGGATGGTCCAGCGAGTCGGCGCCGGCCCGGGTTCGCCGGGTGAGGTCCGCGTTCCGTCTCCTCTGCGGCGGGACCGACTCGGCGAACGGCACCGGAGCCCCGGAGTCTCCCGGTTCGTCGGGGGCACCGGAACGGCCGTCGGGAGTGGGGGTGGCGTTCATGACGGCTCCTCGCGCTGGGCTGGGATGAGTGCGGGGTCTCTCTGTCGTCTGCTCGCACGCCGCTTCCCGGTCGGCGGCGGTCGCCTCGGATTGCGCGGCGCCGACGCGGGAGGGCGGGTGCGGGGGCGATGGCTGTCGGTCGGTCACGGGACGCCGTGTCGGCGTTCCTGGGTGAAAGGGGTGGTTGCTGTGGGCTTGGAGCGCGGCCCGAGGATGCTCGCCGGGTGCGGGAGCCGTGCGCGGCGGCGGCGGTGGTCAGCCGGCGCGCTGGGCGGGGCCGTGACGTCGTCGGTGGTGTGGGCCGTGCGCCTGCTGGTCGCGGTTCACCGCCGCCACCGCGTCGGCCAGGCGGTCCAGGACGGCCGCCGCCTGCTCGTCGCTGATCGTCAAGGGAGGAAGCAGCCGGACGACGGCCGCGTGGCGGCCGCCGAGTTCCACGATGAGCCCGCGCTGGAGACACTCGCGCTGGACGGCCGCGGCGAGTGCGGGCGCGGCGGGAAGCGGCGAGCGGGTCCTCTCCCACCCGGTAGGCGCCGCGTGTCCGTCGCCGGTGGCGGGCCCGGCGTCGGCAGCTTCGGCTTCTTCCGGGTCCACCAGTTCCACTCCGATCATCAGTCCCCGCCCCCGCACCTCCCCCACGCAATCGAACGCGCCGAGGTGCTCCCTGAGTTGGCCGAGCATGCGGGCGCCGAGCCGCCGCGCCCGGTCGGCGAGGCCGTTCTCCCGGACATGGGCGAGGGTGGCGGTGCCCGCGGCCATGGCGAGCTGGTTGCCGCGGAAGGTGCCGGCGTGGGCGCCGGGTTGCCAGACGTCGAGATCGTCGCGGTAGACGATCACCGCCAGCGGCAGGCTGCCGCCGATGGCCTTGGACAGGACCATGACGTCGGGGGTGATGCCGCTGTGCTCGACGGCCCAGAACGCGCCGGTCCGGCCGACGCCGGTCTGCACCTCGTCGGCGATCAGCGGGATGGACCGGTCCGCCGTGAGCTGCCGCATTCTGCGCAGCCAGTCGTCCGGAGCGGGGATCACTCCGCCCTCGCCCTGGACCGGTTCGAGGATCATCCCGGCGGGCAGCGGTACACCGGACTTGGGGTCGTCGAGGAGCGACGCGGTCCAGCGGGCGGCGAGTTCGGCGCCGGCCGGGCCGCCGACGCCGAAGGGGCAGCGGTAGTCCTGGGGATAGGGCAGGCGGGCGACCTGGACGTCGGGGGCGCCACCGGAGACGGCCAGCGCGCCGGCGGTCATGCCGTGGTAGGCGCCGGTGAAGGCGAGGATGCCGGTACGCCCGGTCGCGGCCCGGACCAGTTTGAGGGCGGCCTCGACGGCGTCGGTGCCGGCCGGTCCGCAGAACTGGACGCGGGCCCGGTCGGCGAGGCCGGGCGGGAGGGTGCGGAACAGCTCGGTGATGAAGGCGTCCTTGACGGGGGTCGCGAGGTCGAGGACGGAGAGGGGCGCGCCGGAGTCGAGGACCCTGCGCACGGCCTCCAGCACGACCGGGTGGTTGTGGCCGAGGGCGAGGGTCCCGGCACCGGAGAGGCAGTCCAGGTAGCGGCGCCCGTCGGCACCCTCGATGGTGAGTCCGCGCGCCCGGACGGGCACGATGGGCAGGGCCCGTGCATAGGTGCGCGCCGAGGACTCGCGCGCCGACTGGCGTCGCAGAATCCCCTCGTGCGCGGCAGGCGATTCCCCGCAGGCGCCTTCGGCCATCGACTCGGTAACGGTCACGGCTCGTTGTCCTCCCCGCTGGTGCACAGGCGAGTTGATCCACGGGGACCGGTTGCAGGCAGCGGCACCCCCACCGCCTACAACCGCGGACCGCGCATCGGGTTACGGCCTCGCTCCGGATCGTTGCCCCGACGGGAGCGTGCGCAAGGTGGTCGGCACAGGTGCGGGCGAGGACGACGCGGCAGGTCGGACAGCTCGTAGCGAAACCGTTGCCGTTCCATCGGAAGTCCCCCACCGCGAACGCATAGTGTGTGGTGCCGTTCCGAGAAGGTCGTGCGGTCGGCATGAACCCCCCATGGGTTCCCGGCCGATGGCACGGCCGAAGCGCCGAGTTCCTTTACCACAGGGGGAGTCAAGAGCATGCGATCCATACGGCCGTCGTTCACCGTTCGGCGAGGGAGGGGCGCCGGTGCCCGCCGCACCTCGTCCTCGCTGGCGGCGGTCGCCCTCGCCTCGGCGCTGGCGCTGACCGCCACCGCCTGCAACGGCGACGACCACGCCGACGGCACGCCGTCCGCCTCCGCGACCGTGGCGGGCCCCGGCGACGGAAAGATCCGTATCCCGGACGACCTCAAGAAGAGGCTCAAGGAGCACGGGATCGACCTCGACAAGTGGAAGCACGGCGAGTGGAAGAACTGGAACAGGCAGGACTGGCTGCGCGAGGCCAACGACTTCATCAACCCGATCATCAAGGGCCTGTGGGACCCGAACCGGATGCGCCACGCCAACGACCCCGCCAAGCACGTCGACGACAACGACATCTCCGGTGACCAGGGCGTGACGGACCCGGCCCCGCAGCCGGTGAAGGCGCGGGCGGTCGCACCGCCGTACCACACCAACGCGGCCACCTCGGGCAAGGTGTTCTTCGACTCCCCCCAGGGCCACATGGTGTGCTCCGGGACCGTCGTGGAGGACCCCGCGCACCCGGGCAAGTCGAACCTCGTCTGGACCGCGGGCCACTGCGTGCACGCAGGCAAGAGCGGCGGCTGGTACCGCAACCTCGCGTTCGTGCCGTCGTACAACAACGCCGGCAGATCGGCGGCCCAGCTGCAGAACGCCACCAGGTCCGACATCGCCCCCTACGGCGTGTGGTGGGCGGATGCCGCGCAGACCTCCCAGCAGTGGATCGACCAGGGCGGCGAGACCGGCGGCAACGGCGCCTCCTACGACTTCGCCGTCATCCATGTGACGCCGGAACAGGGCAACGGCGGCAAGTCGCTGGAGGAGACGGTCGGCGGGGCGCTGCCGGTGAACTTCGACGCGCCCGCGGTGCCCAAGGTGAACGCCATCACGGCGTCCGGTTACCCGGCGGCGGCTCCGTACGACGGCCAGCTGCTGTACCAGTGCCAGGACAAGCCCGGCCGGCTGTCGATCAGCCAGGCCGACCCGACGATGTACCGGATCGGGTGCACGATGACCGGTGGCTCCTCCGGCGGCGGTTGGGTGGAGACCGGCGCGGACGGCAAGCCGGCGCTGGTGTCCAACACGTCCATCGGCCCGGTGACGTCCGGCTGGCTGGCCGGTCCCCGGCTGGGTGACGTCGCCAAGGGCGTGTACCAGTCGGTCAGCAAGAAGTTCGCCGGGCGGTAGCACCGCGCCCACGGCATGAGGAAGGCCCGCCGCCCCGAGGGGCGGCGGGCCCCTTGTGCTGCTCGGGTGTCAGGCCGCGGAGACCGGCGCGTACGGCGCCAGGTCCGCCGCCAGCTCCTCGTGCACCCGGACCTTGAGCAGGGTGCCCTCCGCGGTGTGCTCCTCGGAGATCACCTCGCCCTCGGTGTGGGCCCGGGCGACGAGCTTGCCGTGGGTGTACGGCACCAGCGCCTCGATCTCGACCGCGGGGCGGGGCAGCTCGTTGTCGATCAGCGCGAGCAGTTCCTGGATGCCCTGGCCGGTGCGGGCCGAGACCGCGATGGACCGCTTCTCGATCCTGAGCAGCCGCTGCAGCACCAGCGGGTCGGCGGCGTCCGCCTTGTTGATCACGACGATCTCGGGCACGTCGGTGGCGCCCACGTCCCGGATCACCTCGCGCACGGCGGCGAGCTGCTCCTCCGGGGTCGGGTGCGAGCCGTCCACGACGTGCAGGATCAGGTCGGAGTCGCCGACCTCCTCCATGGTGGAGCGGAACGCCTCGACCAGGTGGTGGGGCAGGTGCCGGACGAAGCCGACGGTGTCCGCCAGCGTGTACAGCCGGCCGCTCGGGGTCTCCGCCCGGCGCACGGTCGGGTCCAGGGTCGCGAACAGCGCGTTCTCGACCAGGACGCCGGCGCCCGTGAGGCGGTTGAGCAGGGAGGACTTGCCGGCGTTGGTGTAGCCCGCGATGGCCACGGACGGCACCTTGTTGCGCCGGCGCTCCTGGCGCTTGATCTCGCGGCCGGTCTTCATGTCCGCGATCTCCCGGCGCATCTTCGCCATCTTCTCGCGGATCCGCCGCCGGTCCGTCTCGATCTTGGTCTCACCGGGGCCACGGGTGGCGAGGCCGCCGCCCTTGCCGCCGCCCATCTGGCGGGACAGCGACTGGCCCCAGCCTCGCAGCCTCGGCAGCATGTACTGCATCTGCGCGAGCGCGACCTGCGCCTTGCCCTCTCGGGACTTGGCGTGCTGGGCGAAGATGTCGAGGATCAGGGCCGTACGGTCGATGACCTTGACCTTGACGACGTCCTCGAGGTGGATCAGCTGGCCGGGGCTCAGCTCACCGTCGCAGATGACGGTGTCCGCGCCCGTCTCGATGACGATGTCACGCAGCTCTTCGGCCTTGCCTGAGCCGATGTAGGTGGCCGCGTCGGGCTTGTCGCGGCGCTGGATGACGCCGTCGAGCACGAGCGCCCCCGCGGTCTCGGCGAGGGCGGCCAGCTCCGCGAGGGAGTTCTCGGCGTCCTGCACGGTCCCGGAGGTCCACACCCCGACGAGCACGACCCGCTCCAGGCGGAGCTGTCGGTACTCGACCTCGGTGACGTCCTCCAGCTCGGTGGACAGGCCCGCCACGCGACGCAGGGCCGCGCGCTCGGAGCGGTCGAACTGGTCGCCGTCCCGCTCGCCGTCGATCTCGTGGCTCCAGGCGACGTCCTCTTCCATCAGGGCATCGGCCCGAAGCCCCTCCGGGTAGGCGTGCGCGAGGCGCTTGGTGTCCTGGGAAGGGGAAGAAGAGGAGGTCATTGGGTCCTTAACGTCGATGGGAGCGCCGCTGTGGCTTGGGTACGGCGGTCGGTCGTCCGCCTCTAAGGTCAACGCGCGAGTACCCCGGGAGATTCCCGCGTCCCGTGTCGCGCCGACCCGAAGATGGTCGCACGAGGCGGCGCGTCCCGTCACCGTGTTATCGCGGGCCACGCTTCGTGATCCGCCGTGTCATTTCGGGGACCGGGGCCGGTGCGGCTTCGCCGACTTGGCGGGGGGCGCCTGCTTCCAGTCCGGGTGACCGGGCATGGGCGGCGTCTTGTCCCCGTACAGCCAGCCCTGCAGGAAGCCGCTCAGGTCGCGGCCGGCGACGAGCGAGGCCAGGCGGACGAAGTCGCCGGTGGTGGCGGTGGAGTCCCGGTGCTCGCGGACCCAGAGCCGCTCCAGGCGCTCGAAGGCGGGGCGGCCGATCTCCTGGCGGAGGGCATAGATCACGAGCGCGGCGCCGTCGTAGATGTTGGGCCGGAAGATGCTGATCTTCTCGCCGGGGGCGGGCGCCTTGGGCCGGGCGGGCGGGCCGCCGGCCTCGCGCCAGCGGTCGGATTCGGCGTAGGCGGCCTTCATGCGGTCCGCCAGGGGCTGGTGCGCCTTCTCGTCGGCGTACAGCGCCTCGTACCAGGTCGCGTGCCCCTCGTTCAGCCACACGTCGGACCAGGTGCGGGGGGTGACGCTGTCGCCGAACCACTGGTGGGACAGCTCGTGCACCATGACGGACTCGACGTACCACTTGGGGTAGCCGGGCTCGGTGAACAGGTTCTTCTCGAAGAGCGAGAGGGTCTGCGTCTCCAGTTCGAACCCGGTGGTGGCCTGCGCCATGAGCACGCCATACGTCTCGAACGGGAAGGGGCCGACCTTGCTCTCCATCCAGGCGATCTGGTCGGGCGTCTTGGCGAGCCACGGTTCGAGGGTCTTGCGGTCGCCGCTGGGCACGACGTCGCGGACGGGCAGCCCGTGCGGGCCGGTGCGGTGCGGTACGGCGGAGCGGCCGATGGAGACCTGGGCCAGCTCGGTGGCCATGGGGTGCCGGGTCCGGTAGGTCCAGGTGGTGCTGCGGCCGACCCGCTCGGTTCCGGTGGGCAGACCGTTGGCGACGGCGGTGTAACCGTTCGGGGCGGTGATCCGGAAGGTGAACATCGCCTTGTCGGACGGATGGTCGTTGCACGGGAAGACGAGGTGGGCGGCGTCGGCCTGGTTCGCCATGGCAAGGCCGTCGGAGGTGCGCACCCAGCCGCCGTCCTGGTCCTTGACGGGGGCGGGGTCGCTGGTGTGCCGCACGGTGATCCGGGTCCAGCCGCCCCGGCGCAGGGGCTGGTCCGGGGTGACGACGAGGTCGTCTCCGGCTCTGGCGAAGTCCGCGGGGCGTCCGTCGACGTCGACGGACCGGACGGTGCCGTGCGCGAAGTCGAGGTTGAGGTGGTCCAGGTCGGCGGTCGTCCAGGCGTTGATGGTGGTGACGGCCTCGAGCGGCTTGTCGTGGGTGCCCGGGTAGGTGAGGTCCACCTCGTACGACGCCACGTTGTAGCCCGGGTTGCCCAGGTACGGATAGAGCCGGTCGCCGACGCCCAGGGGCACGGGCGGGGCCGCGGCGGCGAGGAGGCAGACGGAGGCGGCGGAGGCGAGCAGCGCGGCCTTGCGATGTCCGGCGGGACGGGCGCTGGGCCGGGGGCGGGGGTTGAGCAGCATGGATCACCGCTACCAGTGGCCGCGGACCCCACCGCGGCGACGCGCGCCCGGCCCACCCGAACGGGTTGGTCCGGGGACGCCGTCTTCAGGAGCCCGGCGCCTGGTACTGGGCGCGGCTGACGTCGTACACGCCGGGCACGTCCCGCATGGCGCGCATGAGGGCCGGGAGACGGGCCGCGTCGGGGAGCTGGAGGGTGTACGTGTGGCGCACCCGCTGCTGGCTGGGCGGCTCCACGGTGGCGGAGACGATCTCGGCGCCCTGCAGGGCGATGGCCTCGGTGAGGTCGGCGAGCAGGTGGGGGCGGCCGAACGATTCGGCGACGAGGGTGACGCGGCACTCGGTGGTGTCCCCCCAGCGCACGCCGACCTCCGCGCGCCCCCTGCTCTTCATGTGCTCCACCGCGGCGCACTCCGCCCGGTGCACGGTCACCGCTCCCCCGCGTACCGCGAAGCCGGTGATGTCGTCCGGCGGCACGGGCGTACAGCACCCGGCGAGGCGTACGGCGGCCCCGGGCCGGTCCACGAGTACGTCGGCGCGCCGGGGCCGGGCCGCGGGAGCGTTCTCCACGGGCCGGGTGGCGGCGGGCTCGGCGCGGGTGCCGGTCGGCTCCTCGGTCTGCGCCCCGCCGCCGGGGTGCGTCGCGAGCCACCGCTGGATGGCGATGCGGGCGGCCGGGGTGTGGGCGTGCTCCAGCCACTCGCGGGACGGCTCGGAGGCGGGGTCCTGTCCCATGAGGAGCTGCACGGTGTCGCCGTCCCTCAGGACGGTGCTGAGGGTCGCCAGGCGGCCGTTGACGCGGGCGCCGATGCAGGCGTGCGCGTCCTCGCCGTACTGCGCGTAGGCGGCGTCCACGCAGGTGGCGCCCTCGGGCAGGCCCAGGGTGCCGCCGTCGGGGCGGAAGACGGTGATCTCGCGGTCCTGGGCGAGGTCCTCGCGCAGGGTGGACCAGAAGGTGTCGGGGTCGGGGGCGGCCTGCTGCCACTCCAGGAGGCGGGAGAGCCATCCGGGGCGGGTGGGGTCGGCCCGCTCGCCGTCGGCGGGGTCGTCGGCACCGGGGGCGTACGGATTGCCGAGCGCGATGACGCCGGCCTCGGCGACCTTGTGCATCTGGTGGGTGCGGATGAGGACCTCGACGACCTGGGCGGCCATGGGGGTCCCCCCGGGCGAGTCGGTTCGAGCCTGGGGAAGGGCGACGGCGGTGTGCAGCGACTGGTACAGGTTGAACTTGGGTACGGCGATGAAGTCCTTGAACTCCGAGACGACCGGCGTCATGCAGGTGTGCAGTTCGCCGAGGACGCCGTAGCAGTCGGCGTCCTCGTTCACGAGGACCAGCAGGCGGCCGAAGTCGGTGCCGCGCAGCTGACCGCGTTTGCGGGCCACGCGGTGGACGGAGACGAAGTGCCGGGGGCGGATGAGGACTTCGGCGGTGATGCCGGCGTCGCGCAGCACGCCGCGCACCTCGTCGGCGACCTCGGCGAGGGGGTCGTCCCCGCGGGCGGCGTTCTCCGCGATGAGTTGCCTGGTCCGCTCGTGCTCCTCGGGGTGGAGGATGGCGAAGACCAGGTCCTCCAGCTCGGTCTTCAGGGCCTGCACGCCGAGGCGTTCGGCGAGCGGGATGAGGACGTCCCGGGTGACCTTGGCAATCCGCTCCTGTTTCTCGGGGCGCATCACGCCGAGGGTGCGCATGTTGTGCAGCCGGTCGGCGAGTTTGATCGACATCACGCGCACGTCGCTGCCGGTGGCGACGAGCATCTTGCGGAAGGTCTCCGGTTCGGCGGCGGCCCCGTAGTCGACCTTCTCCAGTTTCGTGACGCCGTCGACGAGATAACGAACCTCCTCGCCGAACTGTTCCCGCACCTGCTCCAGCGTCACATCGGTGTCCTCGACGGTGTCGTGGAGCAAGGACGCCGTCAGCGTCGTGGTCTCGGCGCCGAGTTCGGCGAGGATCAGGGTCACCGCGAGCGGGTGGGTGATGTACGGCTCACCGCTCTTGCGCGTCTGACCTCGGTGCGAGGACTCGGCCAGGACGTAGGCGCGGCGCAGGGGTTCCAGGTTGGCGTCGGGATGGTGGGCGCGGTGGGCCTCCACGACGTGACTGATGGCGTCGGGCAGCCTGTCGCGGGCGTTGGGACCGAGCAGCGCGGCCCGTCCGAGGCGCCTCAGGTCGATTCTGGGCCGGGACTTCCGGCGGGGTGTCGCGGGCGCCACGGACGGGGTCGGCGCCGTGGGCACTACCGGGCCCGGGCTCGCAGGGTTCGTGGCCTCCGCACTCATGGGCACCTCCGGCTCGTGGACCGGCGGACGGAGCCCCAGGGCATGCGCGGCTCAGGGATGGCGACGTTCCCCCGTCCGTGCCGGTGCTTGATGCTATCGAGCCCACCACGTGCGACCGACCGCCTCTCGCCGAGCGTGAAACGGATCACCCATTCGAGCGACGCGAAGGAGGTTTGAGATTTGCGCCAACCAGCTTGGGCGGGGCCATGGTTTCGATCCGTCCCGGACCTGCGGAACCGCTGATCGTGGTGCGGGTCACCGCTCCTGACGTCGTTTCATGCGGTCAGCGAAGGGCGTTTTCCAGCCACTCGCCGTCGATCTCGCCCTCGGCGACGATGACGGCGGGCCCGGTCATCTCGATCCGGCCGTCGGGACGCTCGGTGATGACCAGACGGCCGCCGGGCACGTCCACGGTGTACGTCGCCGGGGTGCCGGTGACCGCCGGATCCGCGCCGTCGCGGCGGGCGGCGGCCACGGCGACGGCGCACGCGCCGGTGCCGCACGAGCGGGTCTCGCCGGAGCCGCGCTCGTGCACGCGCATGGCGACGTGCCGGGGGCCGCGGTCGACGACGAACTCGACGTTGACGCCGTCCGGGTAGGCGTCCGCCGGGCTGACCGGCGGCGGGGTGTACAGGTCGCCGGCGTGGGCGAGGTCGGCCACGAACGCCACGGCGTGCGGGTTGCCCATGTTCACGTTCCGCGCGGGCCAACTGCGCTCGCCGACGCGCACCGTGACGTCCCCCTCGGGGAGGCGGGCGCTGCCCATGCCGACCGTGATGTCCCCGTCCTTGGCGATGTGGACGGTCTTCACGCCCCCGCGCGTGGCGATCGCGAGGTCACCCTCGCCCACATGACCCGCGTACTGGAGGTAGCGGGCGAACACACGGACGCCGTTGCCGCACATCTCCGCGATCGAGCCGTCGCCGTTGCGGTAGTCCATGAACCACTCGGCTTCCGCGGCCATCTCCTCGGACTCGGGGTGCGCGGCCGACCGCACGACGTGCAGCACGCCGTCGCCGCCGATCCCGGCCCGGCGGTCGCACAGGGCGGCGACGGCGGCCGGGGACAGGTCGAGGGCGTTGTCCGGGTCCGGAACGATCACGAAGTCGTTCTCCGTGCCGTGACCCTTGAGGAAGGCGATCCGCGTGCTCATTCCTCGATCGTACGGGTTCGGTACGACAGCGGTGGCGCCGAGGATGCGCGGTCTCGGCCGGCGGCGGTTGCGCCGCGTCGGCCGACGGGGAATGCGCGGTCCCGGCCGGCAGGGGATGCGCCGCCTCGCCCTGCGGAAGATGCGCCGCCGCGCCCGACGCGCAATGCGCGGTCCCGGCCGGCAGGGGATGCGCCGCCTCGCCCGACGCGCAATGCGCGGTCCCGGCCGGCAGGGGATGCGCCGCCTCGCCCAACAGGGAATCCGCGGTCCCGCCCGACGGGGAATGCGCGGCGCGCAGACTCGGGGTCCGTGGCTGCGGTCGGCGCCGGGGACGCTCTGTTCGGTGGCGGCTAGCGCAGGCGGGCCACGCGCCACACGGCGAGGACGACCGCCACGGCCACGAGCAGTACGTAGCCGAGGACGACGCGCCAGTCGGGGCGGCGACCGGAGCCTCGCGGGGGCAGGCCCGGCCAGGTGTAGCCCACCCGGCGGGCGGCCGTCGTGCCCCAGCCCGCGGCACAGGAGCAGATGAGCAGGCCGAGCATGGCGATGACCGCACCGCTGTCGCCGAAGTCGAAGGCGAGCGGGAAGGCGAACATCAGGGAGCCCACGGCGGAGAGCCCCACGATGGGCGCGAGCTGCCAGATGCGCAGTCGGCGCTGCGGGCGCAGCTCGACCTCGACTTCCGGCCCGCCCGGGTACATCTCCTCGGGCGCCGGACCGTCGGCGGTCACGCCGTCCGCGGTCTCGTCGGGACCGTCGTCGGTCAGCGAGCCCTCGGCCGGACGTTCTTCGATCGGCCGTTCCTCGCTCGGAAGCGCCTGTGCGAGACGGTCTCCGCTCACCCGGCTGCCCTGGCGGTCCTCACCGCGGCCCGGTTCGTCACCCTCGGTAGTGAGATGCTCGGTACTTTGTGCGGTGTCGCGAGGGCCGGCCTCCATCGCCACGCGCCCTCCCAACTAGGACTCCACTTGGTCGATCGAAGCTCGATGATGGCATGGCGCCGAAGGCCCCGATGACCGGCGGCGCATCCCGATGCCATGACGTGATCAGGCTGTGACCGGCCGTTCGACCAACGCCAGAGCCCGCTGCGCGAGTTCCCCGCGGTCGGCGGCGGCCCCGCTCAGCCAGTGCACACGGGGATCGCGCCGGAACCAGGAATCCTGGCGGCGCGCGAAGCGTTTGGTGGCGCGCACGGTCTCCGCCCGCGCCTCCCCCTCCGTGCACTCCCCGGCGAGCGCCGCGAGCACCTGCTGGTAACCCAGCGCACGCGACGCCGTGCGTCCTTCGCGCAGGCCCTGCGCCTCCAGTGCGCGCACTTCGTCGACCAGGCCGGCCTCCCACATCCGGTCGACCCGCCGCGTGATCCGGTCGTCCAGCTCCGGCCGGGCCACGTCGACGCCGATCTGGACGGTGTCGTACACCGAGTCGTGCCCGGGCAGATTGGCGGTGAAGGGCTGGCCGGTGATCTCGATCACTTCCAGGGCCCGGACGATACGGCGGCCGTTGCTGGGCAGGATCGCGCGCGCGGCCTCCGGGTCGGCGGCGGACAGGCGGGCGTGCAGCGCGCCCGAGCCGCGCAGCGCCAGCTCCTCCTCCAGGCGGGCCCGGACCTCGGGGTCGGTGCCGGGGAACTCCAGATTGTCGACGGCCCCGCGGACGTACAGGCCGGAGCCGCCGACCAGGATCGGCCAGCGGCCCTCGGCGAGCAGTGCGTCGATCCGCGCGCGGGCGAGCTTCTGGTACTCGGCGACCGAGGCGGTGACCGTCACGTCCCAGATGTCCAGCAGATGGTGCGGGATGCCGGCGCGTTCCTCGGGCGTCAGCTTGGCGGTTCCGATGTCCATCCCTCGGTACAGCTGCATGGAGTCGGCGTTGACGATTTCGCCGCCGAGCCGCTGGGCCAGGAAGACGCCGAGATCGGACTTTCCGGCCGCGGTGGGTCCGACGACGGCGATGACGCGGGGCGCGGGGGATGCACTGCTCACCGCAACAGTCTCGCAAACCTGATGGCGCGGACTCGAACGAGTTACGTGACGGGGCGGTTTCCGGGTCGTTGCCCGAGGTGAGGTGCCGTCTGCCGGTGCGCCGGAGGCGGTGACCCGGGCGGCGCAACTGTACGCACCGGGTGACGCGGGATTTCGCCCGCACGAGTACCGTATGGAGTGGATATGGGCGTGTTTGCACGACTCCTCGGCAGGTCGAAGGCGACTCAGGAGGCGTCGGCCGCCGAGGCACAGGCCGGTGCGGAACCGGAGAAGGCCGAGGCGGAGGAAACGGAGTCGGCGGAGGCGAAGGGGGCCGAGGCGGCTGAGGCCGAGGGCGGTCGCGAGGCTCGGACGGAGCGGTCGGACGCCGGTACGGAGGAGGCGGCCGAGGGCACCGCGATCCCCAGGCAGCAGTCCGCCGAGGAGGCCGCCGACAGCGAGGCCGGCGAGGGCGCCCGCACGTAACTGTCCCGCGAGGGAAGGTGGACCATGGGTCTGTTGGACAACATGAAGGCCAGGCTCGCTCCGGCCAAGGACAAGGTGTCGGACCTCGCCCGGCAGCACGGGGACAAGGTCCAGCACGGCATCGACAAGGCCGCGAAGGCCGTCGACGAGCGGACCAAGGGCAAGTACAGCGACAGGATCCAGGCGGGCACGGGCAAGGCGAAGGAGGCGATGGACCGCCTCGCGCACAAGGAAGGCCCGGCGGCCGACACCGGCCAGGCGACGCCCCCCACCCACCCGGAGGGCCCACCACCGGCTTCCTGAGCCACCTGGGTCTCCGGGGCCCGGCCTTCCCGGGCTCCCCGAAAACGGCACACAGACCGGCGGACGGCCGCGGAGCGAAACGACTCCCGGCCGTCCGCCGCGTCCGCACAGGCATGCCGGGACGCGGCGCGCGGGGTGCGGGGTGCGGAGACGCGCCGGGTGCGAGGGCGGGAATGCGCGGGTCGCCCGCGCCAAGGCGGCCGGGCGCCCGCCTCCGCCGAGCGCGTGGGCCGTCAAGGCGCTCCTCAAGTGGTCGCACGAAGCCGGAGCACGCGGCTCCGCCGCTCACGCGCACAGCGTCCGCTCGTGAGCGAAAGCCCCCGGCCCGCTAGGACCAGGCGGCGACCAGGTAACCCACCCCGTACGGCGC
Source organism: Streptomyces sp. AF1A (assembly GCF_047340315.1). Taxonomy (NCBI): domain Bacteria; kingdom Bacillati; phylum Actinomycetota; class Actinomycetes; order Kitasatosporales; family Streptomycetaceae; genus Streptomyces; species Streptomyces sp. AF1A. Next base: position 31,455 of record NZ_JBLEBI010000036.1, on the reverse strand, counting down.
GTCCTCGTACAGCAGGGCACCGTTGAGGCCCGCGCCCGCGGCGGCGCCGGCCAGGATCTGCCAGGGGGCGCGGCCGGAGGCCTTCAGCTCGTACGCCAGGTCCGGGTCCAGCGCCTGGACGGCCACGACGTCCGCCGCTCCCAGTGCATGCGCGACCGCCGCGTCGAAGGGTGCCGCACGCTCGTCCAGATAGCCGGGCGCCTTGACCGTGCGGCACGCGCTGGCGTCGCCCATCACCAGCAGTGCCACGCGCCCGGCGCGGGCGGCGATCTCCCGTCCGGCCTCGGCGCACCGCTCGGGCGCGAGCGTCTCCCCCACGCCGAGCCCCTCGATCGGGGCGTCCGCCCAGCCGGTGCGCTCCAGGAGCCACCCGGCGACGGACAGCGACGGCGGCAGCTCACGTTCGGGGACGGTGCCCGTGCCGGGCCCCAGGCGCACGGCCACGTCGACCCCGAACCCGCGGAAGGAACCCGGCGTGCCCTGCGGGAACGGCCCGCGCCCGCTCTTCCCGGCGGGCCCGACGACCACCAGCAGGTCCGGGCGCGCGGCGGCGAGCACGCCCAACGCGTCCGCGCACGCCGCCCGCACGGCGGCCATCTCGGGAGCGGCACCCGCGGCGACCTCGGGCACGAGCAGCGGCGGGCAGGGGCAGACGGCGGCGGCGACAAGCATGATCGGCAGCGTAACGCCGTACGACGGCCGAGTCAGTCCTCCAGGAGCACGTCGACCACGAGCACGTCGGACGGGCCGACCACAGAGCCGTACCGCGGCTCGCTCCGCTCCCGCCCGTCCGTCGTGCCGGAATCTCAGTCGCAGCCGCACCCGCTCGCGACCGGCAGCGGGGCCGGCGCGCCGACCTTCGGCAGGCCCAGCATGACGCCCGCCGGCTTGGCGGCCTCGGCGGCGTTGCGCTTCTCCCAGGCGTCCCCCGCGCCCGTGCGGCGCACGTCGAGGACGGGGCCCTCGGCGAGGAGGTGGTGCGGGGCGGCGTACGTCACCTCGACGGTGACCACGTCACCGGGCCGGACCTCCTGCTCCGGCTTGGTGAAGTGGACCAGCCGGTTGTCGGGGGCGCGGCCGGACAGCCGGTGCATGGCGCCGTCCTTGCGGCCCTCGCCCTCGGCGACCATCAGCTCGAGCGTGCGGCCGACCTGCTTCTTGTTCTCCTCCCAGGAGATCTCCTCCTGGAGGGCGACCAGCCGCTCGTAACGCGCCTGGACGACCTCCTTGGGAATCTGGTTCTCCATGGTCGCGGCCGGGGTGCCGGGCCGCTTGGAGTACTGGAACGTGAAGGCCTGCGCGAACCGCGCCTCGCGGACGACGTGCAGCGTCTGCTCGAAGTCCTCCTCGGTCTCGCCGGGGAAGCCCACGATGATGTCGGTGGTGATGGCGGCGTGCGGAATGGCGGCCCGCACCTTCTCGATGATCCCGAGGTAGCGCTCCTGCCGGTACGACCGGCGCATCGCCTTCAGGACGGTGTCCGAACCGGACTGCAGCGGCATGTGCAGCTGCGGCATGACGTTGGGGGTCTCGGCCATGGCGGCGATGACGTCGTCGGTGAAGTCACGGGGGTGCGGGGACGTGAACCGCACGCGCTCCAGGCCCTCGATGGTCCCGCAGGCGCGCAGCAGCTTGCTGAAGGCCTCGCGGTCGCCGATGTCGGAGCCGTAGGCGTTGACGTTCTGGCCGAGCAGCGTGATTTCGGAGACACCCTCGGCGACCAGCGCCTCGACCTCCGCGAGGATGTCGCCGGGGCGCCGGTCCTTCTCCTTGCCGCGCAGCGCCGGGACGATGCAGAAGGTGCAGGTGTTGTTGCAGCCGACGGAGATCGACACCCAGGCCGCGTAGGCGCTCTCCCGCCGGGTCGGCAACGTGGACGGGAACGCCTCCAGGGACTCGGCGATCTCGACCTGCGCCTCCTCCTGGACGCGGGCGCGCTCCAGCAGGACCGGCAGCTTGCCGATGTTGTGCGTGCCGAAGACGACGTCCACCCAGGGCGCCCTCTTCACGATGGTGTCGCGGTCCTTCTGTGCCAGGCAGCCGCCGACGGCGATCTGCATCCCCGGCCGCGAGGCCTTCTTCGGGGCGAGCCGGCCGAGGTTGCCGTACAGCCGGTTGTCGGCGTTCTCCCGCACGGCACAGGTGTTGAAGACGACGACGTCCGCGTCGCCGTCGGCCCCCTCCGGCGCCCGTACGTACCCGGCCTCTTCGAGCAGCCCGGCCAATCGCTCGGAGTCGTGGACGTTCATCTGGCACCCATAGGTGCGGATTTCATAGCTCTTGGGTGCTGAGACGTCCACTGCCGGGCTCCGGTCGCTGCTGCTGGTCATGCGTCAAGGGTAGGCGGTTGCGGACCATGGCAGCCGCGGCCTTCCGGCTCCGGCCTGCATCACCGGGCCGCGGTGACGACGGGCAGCGGATACGGGTCAGGCTTCGATCACGGCATCGCAGTCCGGGCAGACCACGGACGCGTATTCCACGGGGTACCAGGGCGCGCCGGGCTGTTCGGAGGGCTTCCAGCCGGCCGTCTGCATGGCGAAGGTGTCCTTGCCGCAGAGGGTCCGGGGCCCCGTTTCGGTACGGGATCCCGGGGCCGCAGGCGCCGCGTGCACCCTGCGGACGGGCCGTGCCTCGCCATGCGCGGGGCCCGTGGACGAGCGCCTTCCCGCCGGCCTGTCGAGTTCGTAGACGACGATCTCGGTCATGCCTCCACGGTAGGCCGTCGTGAGGCCGCCGGCTGTGACCACGGGCGAGTCGGTCAAACTGCTCGGCCCGGTGGTGCGGTGCACCGGCGCGCACCTACGTGTCCACGGCGCGTACGACCGCGAGCGTGATGTTGTCGGGTCCGCCCGCGGCGATGGCGGCCCGCCACAGCTCGAAGGCCGCCCGGCCGTCGTCGTGCTCCCCCATCACCTCGTCGAGTACGTCCACCGGCACGGGGTCGGTCAGGCCGTCGGTGCAGACGAGGTAGCGGTCGCCGGGAGCCAGGGGCGCCGCTGAGACGTGGGGGTGGACGGGGCGGTAGGAGCGGCTGCCACCCAGGCACTGGGTGACGAGGGACGTGGTGCGCTGCCCGGGTCCGAGCGGGGGGCTGTCGTCGACGCTCACCTGGCGCAGCCCGTCGCTCCCGGCCGCGAAGACCCGGCTGTCGCCCACGTTGAACGTCAGCAGCGAGCCGGGCTGCAGGACGATGCCGGCGACCGTCGTGCCCATGGCCGCGAACTCGTCCGCCTCGTCGCCGCCGGCGGCCTCGTACACGGCGCGGTTACACGCGCTCAAGGCGTCGCGGACGGTGTCCTCGCTGCTCAGCGCGGGGCCGATGGACGCGATCCGGCGGGCGACCAGGGAGCTGGCGACGTCGCCGCCGGGATGCCCGCCGAGTCCGTCGGCGACGGCGACGACAAGGGGCGTCCCCACCGGGAAGACCAGGGTCTGCGGACTCTCCGTCACCGTGGCGCACAGCGTCCACGGCCCGGCCACGAGGCTGTCCTCGTTCCGCCGGCGGACCAGCCCGGGATGGCTGAGCGCGCTGACAGCCACGTACCGCATGGAACGCCACCGCCTTCCCGCACGGCCGGCCGCGGTGGGTTCCCCTGCGGCTCCGGCCGCCGTCGGTCATGGCTCCAGGGTAGGAGCGTGCCGGGGTCCTCGCCGTCGCATGCGCCTCACCGTCCGTGCTGCCTTCGACGGCCTCACCGGGGCACAGTGGGCGGCGCTGCCGGCCGATGCCGGCGAACACGATGTGCCGCCCGCGGCCTTCACCCTCGAAGCACACGCCCTACGAGGGATACCGCCGAGGTGAGCGCAGAAGCCGCCAGGTGTTGGTCTCGGGTTCCTCGTCGGCGAGACGCGGCGGTCCGAGGCCGCGTCGGGAGATCCACGGCGGGCGCGACCGGCAGGGTGCGGGCTCAGTCGGCGATGTGGCCGACAACTTGAGGGATTTCGAACAGGTTGCCGGTGTCTCCGGTGTGCAGGAACGCGACGTCGCTGCCGGCGGGGATCCGTCCGCTGCGGGCGTGGTCGAGCAGTCCGGCGAGTCCCTTGCCGGTGTAGACAGGGCCGACGAAGACGCCCTCTGCTCGGGCCAGCTCGCGGATGGCTGCCGTGCTTTCGGCGGATGCGACGGCGTAGTCCTCGCCGATGAAGCGCTGGTCGATGTCGATCTCGGCGCGGATCGTCGCGTCGTCGGGTACGGACGCGCCCAGGGTGGCGAGCACCGCCTTGGTCCGTTCGACGATCACGCCGGGGTTCATCCGGTCCGAGTCACTGAGCCTCTGGATGGAGATCGACCGGAGCTTCACCGGGTGTCCCAGGGCCAGCTTGGCCGCCAGCATCCCCGGGAGCGCGGTCCCGGTGCCGATCGTGTGGTAGACGTAGTCGAGCTCGACCCCTGCGGCGTCGGACTGTTCGAGCATCTCCCGGAACGTCAGGGCGTGCGCGATGAAGCCGTCGGGGTGCGCGCCACCGGCCCCGACAACGAGGACCTTGTGCCCCTGCGCTTCGAGTTCGGCCTTGCGCACCGCGATGGTCTCGGTGATCCGCGCCGCCTCGTCCGGAGCATGCCATTCGTTGCCGTTGACGTTGATGACGTGGGTTTCGACGCCCATCGTCCTGTTGAGCAGATAGTTGCCGCGGAACTCGTCGAGCTCGCCGTGCCGGGGCACGTTGCGCGTCAGAACCAGGATCGGCGTGATTCCCGCGCTGAGGCAGGCGGCGGCGAACTGCAGACCCGAGTTGGTCAGGTATGCGCCCTGGGTGATGACGTGTGTCACTCCGTTCTCGAGGGCCCGCCCCAGAATGAACTCGGCCAGGCGCATCTTGCTCCCGCTGATCGCACTGGGTCCTGCCAGGTCCTCGCGCTTCATGAAGAAGTTGATTCCGTACGCCGCCGACAGGTTGGGCAAGGCGTGGAACGGGGTGGGATAGAACCCGACCCGGCGCCGGGGGAGCTTGTTGATCGCGGTGTCGAAGTGCGTGATGTCCATGCACTCAGCGTCAGTCACTCCCTCCATTAGCACAAGCAATGATCTCTTCACCTTGGATAAGCTAGCCTTAACTTCATGGCTTGGTTGTTCGATCCGCGGCATCTGGTGACCCTTGCGGCTGTCGTGCGGCACGGTTCGTTCGCCGCCGCCGCGCAGGAGTTGGGCTACACCCAGTCCGCGGTCTCGCAGCAGATTGCGGAACTGGAACGACGGGTCGGTGCGCGAGTCGTCGTCCGGCGGCCTGTGCGAGCGACCGAGGCCGGGCAGGTCCTTCTCGACACCGAGGCCGCGATCAGCGTGTCCATGAGTCGCGCGGCCACCGAAATCGCGGCGCTCGCGGAGGGAACCGCCGGCGAGGTGCGGCTCGGCGCCTTCATCTCGGCGGCAGCCTCCCTCGTCCCTTCCGCGCTCGCACGCCTGCGCGCGAGCCATCCGGCGGTCCACCTGCGCCTCTGTGAACTCGAGCAGCGCGAAACGCACGCGCGGCTGTTCCGGGGTGAGATCGACCTGGCCATCACCTTCGACTACGCACACGCTCCCGCTCCGGTGCCCGACGGACTCCGGCAGGACCACCTCATGGACGACCCGATCATGGTCGCCCTTCCCGTCGGTCACCCCCTTGCCGGAGCCGACGGCGTCACCCCGGCCGACCTGCCGTCGGACGCGTGGATCAACACCGCGGTCGACTTCCGCGACCTGGCGGGGTCACCCGTCGATGCCGACCGGGGAAGCGGACACCGTCTGGACTTCGACGGCATGGACTTCCGCACCGCGCTCAATCTCGTCGCGGCGGGTCTGGGCGTCGCGCTGCTACCGCGCTTGTTGTTGCTGGACGCTCCGCCGAGCGTCGTGGTGGTGCCCATGCGGCAGCCCACACTCGTCCGTCGTCTCTACACCTGCCGGCTCGATACGAAGGGCGTCACCGCATCGGTCAGGCGGCTGGAGAGGTATCTGCGGGAAGCGGCGAGGGAACTGTGAAGCACTCACGGTTCCGGTTCCTGCGGACACCGCAGGCATGCAGGCTCATGCGCACAGTCGGTCCCGAGTGGGCGCCCGCACAGGAGTGCGTCTAGGCCGGTCGGCGAGGACCCCTCCGGACCAGTCCGCCGGAGACCGGCGTGGGGCCCAGGTCGCTGTCGCCGTCCTCGTGGCGCAGGACCCATTCGTCGAGATCGAGGGCCACTTCCCACGGTTCCCTGGCCATGTAGGCACGCAACCGGCCCGCCTCACCCTCGGTCGGACACCTTTCGGGGGAGAGCAGTTCCCGGAAGGCGGTCTCGGCCATCGCACAGCGCAGCTGCGCGGTACGCGCGGACACCTCCAGAACATCGCCGATGACCTGCCAGTCGGCACCGCCCATCCGCTCGAACACGGCCGCTGCCTCGAAGAACCGCTGCGCGGCTGCGACCACTCGGACGGCGTCGGCAAGCACGGCGCCAGGCGCACGGCTGGTGCCGTCGGGGTTCAGCTCGTGCCCGCCGATCGGGACACACGCACGGGCGAGGTCGGCCAGTTCGCATGCCTCGTAGGCCATCACCAGCCTCGCCCGCGCCGCATCCGTGAACGAGCCGGTGGTTCCCGGGTCGCATTCGCTCATGTCAGTCGGCCTTCGGCTCTCGACGAGGGGAACGATCAAGCGTGGTTTCGCTGCCGGGTCAGGCGCGCAGGAAGTAGAGGACCGTCGTCACCGTGGCCGTCGCCAGGACGACGCTCCGCAGCAGCCGGGCGGGAAGGCGGCGAGCCAGTTGGGCGCCGGCGAAGCCCCCGACGGTCGCGCCGGCCAGCAGTGCCGCCAGGAGCAGGGGAGCGCGCAGTGCGTCCGAGGTGAACAGGAACACCACGCCCGAGGTGAGGAAGACGGCCGCGAGCTGGGTGATCCGCATCGGGTTGCCGGCCGCGGCATCGAGGCCGAGCCCGATGCTCCACAGGGCCACCATTACGATGCCTACGGCTCCGCCGAAGTATCCGCCGTACACGGCGATGAGAAACTGGCCGATCAGAACGGCCCGCGTACTCATGCCCGCGGAGCGGTCCAGCAGCCGGCCCAGCAGGCGGGACAGGCGGCGGCCGAGGGCGAGGACCACGGTGGCGAAGGCGAGCAGCCACGGCAAGGCGGACTCGAACGACGAGGCGGGCAGGACCAGCAACAGGCAGGCGCCGGCCCCGCTGCCGGCCACACTGGCCGCGGCCAACGCGGTGGTGGACGCCCCGCCCACCGTGGCGAGTTCGCGCCGATACACCCACGCGCCGGTCACGGCGCCGGGTACGAGGGCGATCCGGGCGACCGCGTTCGCCGTCACCGGCGGCAGGCCGACGGCGACGAGCGCGGGCAGCGCCACGAAGGTTCCTCCGCCTCCGACTGAGTTCAGGACTCCGGCGGCGACGCCGGTCAGCAGGACAAGGGCCAGCTCGGTCATCTGCCGAGCATCACCCGCGAAATATTGCTTTCACAATGCGGAATTACGATACTCTGCCTCAGGCTGAGCCTTAGTCTGATCTGATGCGCTACGACCTGGACGACCTACGGCTGTTCCTCCACATCCTCACGGAGGGATCGATCACCGCGGGCGCCCGCCGCATGCACCTGAGCCTGCCTTCGGCCAGCGCCCGCGTGCGCTCGCTGGAACACCACGCCGGAGTGACCCTGCTGATTCGCGGACGCCGAGGCGTACGGCCCACCCCGGCGGGCACGACCCTGGCCCGCCACGCGCGCGACGTTCTCGACCGGACCGCTCGGCTCGAAAGCGCCGTCGCGAGCTACAGCCGGCCTATGGCCGCGCCGCTGATCCTGCTCGGCGGTGGCTCCGCGATGCACCGGCTCGTACCGCAGGCCCTGATCTCCTTTCTCCGCGCCCACCCGGACACCGACGTCACCGCGTCCGAGAGCCGGACCCCGCGGACCCTGCGGAAACTCGCCGACGGCGAGGCGGACCTGGGCGTCGTCCTGGACGACGAGGCCGGCGGCTGCGGACTGCGCACGGAGCCCCTCGGCGACGACTCCCTGGTCGTCATCGGGCAGGCCGGAGGAGTCCTCGCCGGGCGGACCGCGCTGACCTACCACGAGGCCGCCGAACACCCGCTCGTCGGCCTCGACGCCGACTCCTCGCTGTGCCGCTGGATCGAAAAGCACCTGGGACCCCACGCCCCCGCGGTGCGCCACCGCACCACCGTCACCGACCTCGGCGTCCTCATCTCCCTGGCCGCCGCCGGCGTCGGACTCGCCGTCGTCCCGCGCCGGGCCATCGACCCCCGCCAGAGCCTGGAGGTGTGCGAACTCCAGGAGCGCTGGGCCCGCCGCCGCCACCTGCTGGCCTGGGGCGTCACGGACCGCGCCACCTCGACAGCCACGGCGACCCTCGCCGAACACCTCCGCCAGGCAGGCCAGTCCGAGCCCCTGGCCCCAGCGCACACGGGGACGACCCCGGTCGACCGCCCTTCCCCGACTGCCGACCGACCGCCATCGGCTGCCCCGCGGGCAGGCCTATCCACCGGCCAGGCCCCGGCCGACCGAGCGCCCCGCTGACCGATCCCCGCCGTGCTCGCCCTCACCACAAGGCGCTGTCCTCGCCGTGGAGGCAGCGATGCCAGGTACGGAGCGCGCGTACCACCGAACCCGGCAACCTCGAAGGCCACGACGGCCGGCGGGCCATTGAAGCGAAGAGCAACAAGGGCGGGCTTCGTCCCGCCGTCCCGGCCGACAGGACCGACGCCGTGGGCACCGCGACCATGGAAGGCCGGTCCATCGCCGCCCGGGCCGGTGACCACGGCGTCAGCCGCGGTGCCGTCCCGGCTGCTGGGCTCGCCTCGGCGACACCCCTACGGCATCGCCGCCCGGCCGGCGCCGTGCACCGGGAGTGGGGGCCGAGGGGCGGCGCGCCCTCTAGGCGCGCGGCGCGGAGGCGCTGCCCTGCGCCTGCGGTATCCAGCCCTGGCGGCGCAGCACGGCCGACACGTCCGGTGCCCGGTAGTGCTCCCCCTTGAGGACCTTGCCGTCGGCCCGGCGGGCCACCTGCCCGTCCGGGCCGAGCTTGCTCATGTTGGCGCGGTGGATCTCGGCGATCACCTGGTCGAGGTCGATGCCGTGGACGAGCGCGGTGCCGTAAGCCACGTAGACCACGTCGGCCAGTTCGTGCGCGAGCCGGTCCAGCGGGCCCTCGACCGCCACCTCGGCGACCTCCGCGGCCTCCTCGGCGAGCAGTTCCCCGCGGTGGGCGGCCAGTGCGGGGGACACCTCGGTCGGCGTGCTGCGGGCGTCGAGGCCGAAGGCGAGGTGGAACTCACGGACGAGGTCGGCGGGCGAATGGCTCATACGGCGACTGTAACGGGCACCACTGACATTGATCCTGATACTCAGGTTCCGGAGGCCCGCCGCCCCGCTCCCGCCCGGGCGGTGGCCCCGCCCTGGCCAGCGTGGTGCGTCGCCTGGCAGGATCGCGCGCATGCCCAAGGTCTTCCTCCGTATCGGCAGGCGCCGGGCGCTGCAGGGTGCGGCCGCCGGTGCCGTCGCCCTCGGCCTGCTGCTGTGGTGGCTGCTGCCCTTGGGCGACACGCCGCCGAGCGGGACGATCGTGTTCAGCACCGGCACGCCCCGGGGCGTCTACCAGGAGTACGCCGAGCGGCTGCGCACCGAAATGGCCAGGGACATGCCCGGCCTGAAAGTGAAGCTGCTGAACAGCGCCGGTTCGCAGGAGAACGTCCAGCGGGTGGCGACCGGAAAGGCCGACTTCACCATCACGGCGGCCGACGCGGTGGAGACGTACGAGCTCGCGCACCCCCGCAGCGCGGGCCGGCTGCGGGGCGTTGCGCGGCTGTACGACGACTACGTGCACCTCATCGTGCGCAGCGACTCGCGCATCCGGAGCGTGGCGGACCTTCGGCACAAGCGGGTGGCGACCGGCCTGTCCGACTCGGGGGTGCGCCTGATAGCCGACCGCGTGCTGCGGGCGGCCCGCATCGACCCGCAGAAGGACATCACGCCGGTCGCGGACGGCATCGACACCGGACCCGACCGGCTGGTGCAGGGGAAGATCGACGCCTTCTTCTGGTCGGGCGGCCTGCCCACGAAGGGGCTGGCCGGGCTGGCGAAGAAGGGCGCCTTCAAGTTCGTGCCGATCGAGGGCGACCTCGTCACCCGGCTGCACGATCAGGGCCAGGAAGCGCGCTACTACCGGGCCACCAACATGCCCGAGTCGGCCTACCCGCGGGTGCAGCAGGGCGCCGAAGTGCCGACGATCGCGGTGTCCAACCTGCTGATGACCCGGGCGGACGTGGATCCGCGGCTGACGGAGTGGGTGACCCGCACGGTGATCAAGAGCCGGGACGGCATCGGTGCGCACGTCCACTCCGCGCAGCTCGTCGACCTGCGCACCGCCATCTACACCGACCCGCTGCCCCTGCAGGAGGGCGCCCGGCGCTACTACCGGTCCGTCAAGCCCTGAGCAGGCGGGAGCACCGGGCATCGAGCCCGGCCCCAGGCCGAAAGCACCGGTACGCCAAGCCCCGACGTGCCAGAACGCCCCACCCGAGCACACCGGCACCGCAAACCCCGAGACCCCCACGCGAGCGCACCCGCGCCGCAAACCCCCGACACCCCCACCCGAGCACACCGGCACCGCAGACCGCGGCGCCATGCCCTCTCGGGCCTACGAGCACCGGTCCGCGAGGTCCTCGGAGCCCTCCCGGTCGCCCGCGTGCCGCGGCACCGTGACGGTCACCCGCAGCCCCCGCGGCTCGTGGTGGGCGTAGTCGATGGAGCCGCCGCCGGCCTCGAGCAGGGCACGGGTGATGGACAGGCCGAGCCCCGAGCCCTTGATGTTCTGGTGGCGGCCGCTGCGCCAGAAGCGGTCGCCCACGCGCGCGAGTTCCTCGTCGGTGAGACCGGGTCCGGTGTCGGTGACGACGACTGTGGAGGTGTCGCCGTCGGACGCGACGGTGACCGCGACCGTGCCCCCCTCGGGGGTGAACTTCACGGCGTTGTCGATCACCGCGTCCAGCGCGCTGGACAGGGTGATCGGGTCAGCCCACCCGGTGGTGGGCGGGCAGTCCCCGGTCAGCCGGACCCCCTTGGCGTCGGCCGCCGGGGACCAGGCGGCGACCCGCTCCTCGGCCAGCGCACCGATGTCGGTCAGGCTCAGGTCGGCCTCGGCGTGCTCGGCCAGCGCCAGGTCGAGCAGGTCGTCCAGGACCTGCGCGAGGCGCTTGCCCTCGGTGCGCACCGAGGCGATCTCCTCGTTGCCCTCGGGCAGTTCCAGCGCGAGCAGCTCGATGCGCAGCAGCAGCGCCGAGAGCGGGTTGCGCAGCTGGTGCGAGGCGTCGGCGACGAAGGCGCGCTGCTGCTCCAGCACGTCCTCGACGTGGTCCGCCATCTCGTTGAACGACCGGGCCAGGCGCCGGAGTTCCGGTGGCCCGCCGGCGGCCGCGACCCGGGACTTCAGGCGTCCGGTGGCGATGTCGTGCGTGGTGGCGTCCAGGATCCGTACCGGCCGGAGCACCCAGCCGGTCAGCCGCAGCGCGGCGCCGACGGCCAGCAGCATCGCCGCGCACTCGCCGGCGGCGATGAGCAGCCAGTCGTGCAGGATGCGCGCCCGCATCTGCCCGGTGGGCGAGTCGGTGACCACGACCGCGACGACGTCCCCGTCCCGGATCACCGGCGAGGCGACCACCAGCCGGCTGCGCTGCCAGGGCCACACCTGCTCCGGGTCGTGGCTGCGCCGGCTGAGCAGCGCCTCGTCGAACGCCTCCCGGACCTCCCCGGTGCGCGGTACGAACCAGTCGTCGGGCGCGTTGGCCATGGCCGAGCCGTTGCGGTAGAAGACGCCGGCGCGGATGCCGTAGACGCCGTAGTAACTGTCCAGTTCACTGCGCAGCGCCTCCCAGCGCTCGTCCGTGCCGGTGCGGCGGGAGTCGCGGGGTCCGTCGGTGACGAACTGGGCGAGCGCGGCGAAGCGCGCCGTGTCGTCGATCCGGTCGACGACGACCTTCTGCTGCTGGGCCGCGGCCATGCTGATGGCGAGCGGCAGGCCGAGGGCCAGCAGGACGGCCGCCATCAGGACGATGAGCAGCGGCAGGAGCCGTGTGCGCACCCGTGCCCGCTAGGTGGCCGGGGCGACGAGACGGTAGCCGACGCCGCGTACGGTCTCGATGAGCGCGGGCATGCGCAGCTTGGCGCGCAGGGAGGCGACGTGCACCTCGAGGGTGCGGCCGGTGCCCTCCCAGCTGGTGCGCCACACCTCGCTGATGATCTGCTCCCGCCGGAAGACCACGCCGGGGCGCTGGGCGAGCAGCGCGAGCAGGTCGAATTCCTTGCGGGTCAGTTGGACGACCGAACCGTCCACGGTGACCTGACGGGTCGGCAGCTCTATGCACACGGGCCCGAGGCGCAGGGAGCTGTCGCCGCCCGTGGCGGGGTCCTCGTGGGCGGTGCGGCGGCTGACGGCGTGGATGCGCGCGAGCAGTTCCCCGGTGTCGTACGGCTTGACCACGTAGTCGTCGGCGCCCAGGTTCAGCCCGTGGATGCGGGAGCGGACGTCGGAGCGCGCGGTGACCATGATGACCGGGGTGCTGGTGCGTTTGCGGATCTTGCCGCACACCTCGTAGCCGTCCTGGTCGGGCAGGCCCAGGTCGAGCAGGACCACGCCGAAACCGGCGCCTTCGGGGACGAGCGCCTGGAGGGCCTCCTCGCCGCTGCGCGCGTGGGTGACGTCGAATCCGTGCCGCGCGAGAACGGCGGACAGCGCCGCGGCGACATGGTTGTCGTCCTCGACGAGCAGCAGCCTCATCCCGGCCCCCTCCGGTTCAGCGGTCGTACGGACCCGGTTCTCGTCCGCCGTGTAGGTCACGTGCACGCGCGCGTGCACCATGGCAGTGATGCCGATGGACAAGGATGGCGTCAAGAGGGTTCCGGTTGCCCGCCGCTTCCGTTATCCGGCCGATACTCACCCTGGGATCACCGCTACGACACGTGTCCGAACGCTATCGGATCGTGATGCTCAGATCTCCCTCAGATGTGATGACGCAGGTCATAGGCCCTCATTACTGTCCTCGGAAACCGAGGAGGACGGAGCCTGAAAGCGATGACCAATGTATCGGTGGCCAAGGAAGACGTGGCCGCGTCCGACGAACTGGTCGTCCTGAAGAGCGTCAACAAGCACTTCGGCGCGTTGCACGTGCTCCAGGACATCGACCTGACGATCGCCCGCGGCGAGGTCGTCGTGGTCATCGGGCCCTCCGGGTCCGGGAAGTCGACCCTGTGCCGCACCATCAACCGCCTGGAGACCATCGACTCGGGCAGCATCACGATCGACGGCAGGCCCCTCCCCCACGAGGGCCGGGAGCTGGCGCGGCTGCGGGCCGACGTCGGGATGGTGTTCCAGTCCTTCAACCTCTTCGCGCACAAGACCGTGCTCGAGAACGTGATGCTGGGTCAGGTCAAGGTCCGCAAGGCCGGCAGGAAGCAGGCCGAGGAGAAGGCGCGGGCCCTGCTGGACCGGGTGGGCGTGGGCACCCAGGCCGACAAGTACCCGGCTCAGCTCTCCGGTGGCCAGCAGCAGCGCGTGGCCATCGCGCGGGCACTGGCGATGGACCCGAAGGTCATGCTCTTCGACGAGCCGACCTCCGCCCTCGACCCCGAGATGATCAACGAGGTCCTCGAGGTCATGCAGCAGCTCGCCCGCGAGGGCATGACGATGATCGTCGTCACCCATGAGATGGGCTTCGCGCGATCGGCTGCGAACCGGGTGGTCTTCATGGCCGACGGCCGGATCGTCGAGCAGGCCGCGCCCGACCAGTTCTTCAGCAACCCGCGCAGCGACCGGGCCAAGGACTTCCTGTCCAAGATCCTGCACCACTGAGGGGGCGGGCGGTGCCACCGCACGCCCTGGGTCGACTTTTCCAACGAACCTCTTGTCCTCACCACTTCGAAGGATGTTCAGCATGAAGCTCCGCAAGGCCACCGCCGCCTCGGCCGTCGCCCTCGCCCTCGCCGTGACCGCCACCGCGTGCGGCGGCGACAAGAAGGACGGCGCGGACTCCGCCGCCGGCGGCAAGAAGATCACCATCGGCATCAAGTTCGACCAGCCCGGTATCGGCCAGAAGACCCCGCAGGGCTACTCGGGCTTCGACGTCGACGTGGCCACCTACGTCGCCAAGAAGCTCGGCTACAGCGCGGACCAGATCGAGTGGAAGGAGTCGAAGAGCGCCGACCGCGAGACCATGCTGCAGCGCGGTGACGTGCAGTTCATCGCCGCCTCCTACTCCATCACCCCGGAGCGCGAGCAGAAGGTCGACTTCGCGGGCCCGTACCTGCTGGCCCACCAGGACGTGCTGCTGCGCGCGGACGAGACGAAGATCAAGTCTCCGGCGGACCTGAACAACAAGAAGCTGTGTTCGGTGGCGGGCTCGACCTCGGCGCAGAACGTCAAGAAGACGCTGGCGCCGAAGGCGAACCTGCAGACCTACCCGACCTACTCGGCGTGTCTTTCGGGCCTGCAGAGCGGCGCCATCGACGCCCTCACCACGGACGACTCGATCCTCGCCGGCTACGCCGCCCAGGCGCAGTTCAAGGGCAAGTTCAAGCTGGGCGGCTTCAAGATGACGAACGAGAACTACGGCATCGGCGTCAAGAAGGGCAGCGCCCTCAAGGCCAAGATCAACAAGGCGCTCGAGGACATGGTCGCCGACGGCTCCTGGAAGGCGGCCGTGGAGAAGAACTTCGGCCCGGCCAACTACAAGTACGAGCCCGCGCCGAAGATCGGCGACATCAAGAGCTGAGGCAACGCCCCGCCGGCGCGCCGCCCCTGACGGCGGCGCACGGGGGCAGCATCCCTACACGCGAAAGCGCGGGAGATCGTGTTCGACTTTCTTGACAAGTACGACGTGCTGAGCGCCTTCTGGACGACGGTGCAGCTGGCGCTGCTGTCGGCCGTGGGCTCCCTGGTCTGGGGCACTCTGCTGGCCGCCATGCGGGTGGGCCCGGTGCCGCTGATGCGCGGTTTCGGCACCGCCTACGTGAACATCGTGCGGAACATCCCGCTCACGGTGATCATCCTGTTCTCCTCGCTCGGCCTCAGCAACACGCTGGGCGTCACGCTCGGTGCGCAGGACTTCCAGGTCCGCGGCTTCCGGCTCGCCGTGCTCGGTCTGATCGTCTACACCTCCGCCTTCGTGTGCGAGGCGATCCGCTCCGGCATCAACACCGTGCCGGTCGGCCAGGCGGAGGCCGCGCGCGCCCTCGGTCTCCGTTTCGGGCAGGTACTCGGCCTGGTCGTGCTGCCGCAGGCCTTCCGGGCGGCGATCGGCCCGCTGACCAACGTGCTGATCGCGTTGACGAAGAACACGACGGTGGCCGCCGCGATCGGCGTGGCGGAGGCGGCCTTCCTGATGAAGGAAATGATCGAGAACGAGGCGCAACTGCTGGCGATCTCGGCGGTCATCGCCTTCGGGTTCGTCTGCCTGACCCTGCCGACCGGCCTGGTCCTCGGCTGGGTGGGCAAGAAGCTGGCGGTGAAGCGATGACGTCGGTCCTGTACGACGCCCAGGGCCCGCGCGCCAAGCGGCGCAACATCCTCTACACGGTCCTCTTCCTGGCCGCCCTCGCCGCCCTCGTGTGGTGGGTGTACAAGGCCCTCGACGACAAGGGGCAGCTGGCCTGGGCGCTGTGGAAGCCTTTCCTCAGCGGCACCGAGGCGTACTCGACGTACATCTGGCCCGGTCTGCAGAACACCCTGGAGGCGGCCGCTCTGGCGATGGTCATCGGGCTTCCGCTGGGCGCCGTCCTCGGTATCGCCAGGCTCTCCGACCACGTGTGGGTGCGCGTCCCGGCCGCCGTCGTGGTGGAGTTCTTCCGCGCGATCCCCGTCCTGGTCCTGATGATCTTCGGGCTGGCGCTCTTCGCCCAGTACACCGACGTCAGTTCGGACGACCGTCCGTTCTACGCAGTGGTCACCGGCCTGGTGCTGTACAACGCGTCGGTGCTCGCCGAGATCGTCCGCGCGGGCATCCTCGCCCTGCCGAAGGGCCAGTCGGAGGCCGCCCTGGCGATCGGCCTGCGCAAGGGCCAGGTGATGCGGCTCGTCCTGTTGCCGCAGGCGGTCACCGCGATGCTCCCGGCCATCGTCAGCCAGCTGGTGGTCATCGTGAAGGACACCGCCCTCGGCGGCGCGGTTCTCACCTTCCCCGAACTGCTGGCCTCGGCCAACACGATGGCCGGCTACTACGGCAACATCATCGCCTCCCTGACCGTCGTGGCCGTGATCTTCGTGGTGATCAACTTCTCGCTGACCTCGTTCGCGAGCTGGCTGGAGGGCCGGCTGCGCCGCGGAAAGAAGTCGACCGGCGCGGTCCTCGCGGCGCAGGACGTGGTGGACATCGCGGGCACGGCGGCGACCGGCACCGGCCCGGCCGGCGGCCTCTCCGGCGCGGGCGACGCCGGTGGCGCCCAGAAGTGACGGCCACTCAGGTCGTATGATCGCCCCGGAGGCGGTGGCATGATCGCCACTGCCTCCGGTCACTTGACGCAAACTCTGCCAATGGGTTGCATACGTTCTGTGATCGTGCACCCTGCCTCACCTTCTTGTTCACCCGCCTCCGTCGGGACACCGCTGCGGGCAGGGGGCGCCGCGTCGTGGACCCGGTGATCGTCGTCGGAGCGGGGCCCGTGGGGCTCGCGCTCGCCCTGGCGCTGGCCCGTCAGGAGGTGCCGTCCGTCGTCCTGGACGACGGTCCGGGCAAGGACGAGCCCCGCCCCGCGCGCACCGTCGTGCTGCGCGAGGACACGGCCGCCCTGCTGGAGCGGCTGACCGGGGTGGCGCTCGGGGAGTACGGCGTGCGCTGGTCCGGATGGCGGTCCCTGCGGCGCCGGCAGGTGCTGAGTGAGATCACCTTCGCGCGGGACGAGCCCGCCCCGCTGCACATCGCCCAGCATGTGCTCACCGGCTTCCTGCGCGCGGCCGCCGCGGACGAACCACTGGTGAAGGTCTCCGTGGACAGCCGCCTGGACTCGATCGAGCAGGAGCCCTCCGGCGTCAACGCCCACACCCGCGGACCCAACGGCACCTGGTGGCGCGGCAGTTACCTGGTGGGCTGCGACGGCACCCGCTCCACCGTGCGCAAGCTGCTGGACATCCGCTTCCCCGGCCGTACGGCGGTGGAGCGGCACGCGGTCGCGACGCTGCGCACGGAACTTCCGTGGGAGGGTCAGGCGTTGCTCCACCGGATGCCGCCGTGGCGGTCGTCCGGGCCCTCGGCCGGGGAGGTGACCGCCCGCCCTCTCCCGGATGGTGCGTGGCGCCTGGACTGGCTGCTGCCGCCGGGCAAGGACCTGGTCACGCCCGACATCCTGGTGGCCCGGATCCGCGAGACCCTCACGGGCTGGACCAACAGCTCCGCACCGGCGTACGACCTGCTGGACACCGGTGTCCACACGGTGCACCACCGGCTGGCCCGGCGCTGGCGGGCCGGCCGCGTCTTCCTCGCCGGTGACGCGGCGCACCTGCTCGGCGCGCTGGGCACCCAGGGGCTGGACGAGGGCCTGCGGGACGGCGACAACCTCGCCTGGAAGCTGGCCTCTGCCTGGCACCACGGGCATCACGAGGCGCTGCTGGACAGCTACCAGGCCGAGCGGCGCGCCGTGGTCGCCGCCCGGCTGCGCGCCGCCGACCAGGCCCTGCCGGTGCTGCGCGGCGGAAGCGGGCTGCGGCACATCGTGCCGGGCACGGCCAGGGGCCACGACGCGCTGCTCACCGACGGCCACCTGGGGCGCGGGCCGTTCGGCGCGCCCGGCTCGTACGCCGGCTCCCCGCTCGCGCCCCAGGACCTGGAGGGCGAGATCCCGGTCGCCACCCCGCCCGGGGCGCCGGTCACCGACGTACGGGTCACGGCGGAGGACGGTTCCTTCGTACAGCTGCGCGAACGGCTCGGCCGCGGGGCGCTGCTGGTCGTCCTGATCGCGCCCGGGACGGGGGTGTGGGAGCGCAAGCACTGGGTGTCCGCCGGGGTGATGCCCCGGCTGGCGGCCGCCGTGACCGCGCTGCCGCACCCGGCCGAGCTGCTGGTGGCCGAGGGCTACCCGGGTGCGCCGGCGCACAGCGTGCTGCTGGTGCGCCCGGACGGTCACCTGGTCACGGCGTTCGGCGGCGTGCGCCCGGCCGATCTGTACGCGGCGGCCGAGGCCACGGTCGGGGGCGCGGTGAAGGAGGAGGCGGAGGCCGCCACCGGCGCGCGCTGACCGCGGGCTTTGTCACCCAGCGTCCACATGGTGACGGTGAGTTGACCGGCATGCGCCGGCGTGCTGTACTCCGGACCGTGACCGACACCTGTGTGCGCCTGTGGCGGAGGGTCCATATGGATCTCGTCCGCTATGCGGGCTGCGTGTGTCGTCCGTCCTGCTGAATTCGCTCCCCTTTTTTCTTCCGGGCGCCGTCGTGCGCTCGTTCGGCGAACCCTCTTCAGGACGGTGCACGTGTCTGTCTCCTCTCCTTCCGTGTCCCCTGCCGTCGGCTCGGCGCCCACCCAGGCGGACCTCCTCGACTTCGTACGACGCACGGCCGCCGACGCCGGGCTGATCGCCTCCCTTCCGCTCGACCCGGAGGGCCGCACCTGGGTACGGCTCGAAGGGCCCGGCGGCAGCGAGGCCTGGCTGATCGGCTGGCCGCCTGGCACCGGCACCGGCTGGCACGACCACGCGGACTCGGTCGGCGCCTTCCTCACCGCCTCGGGCGAGCTCAGGGAGAACTCGCTGGCCGCGCGCCTGCCCACGGACGGCTGGAGGACCCTGGAACTGACCGAGGGAGTGGACCGCGAACGCCGGCTGCCGGCCGGGAAGGGCCGCTCCTTCGGCCGCCATCACGTGCACGAGGTGCTCAACGAGTCCCCCGACCGACACGCGATCTCCGTCCACGCCTACTACCCGCCGCTGCCACGGATCCGCCGCTACAGTCGCGCGGGCCAGGTACTGCGCCTGGAGCAGGTCGAACGCCCGGAGGACTGGCAGTGAGCGACACCACACACCGGCAGCCGGTGGGCATCGACGCGTTGCTGGAGCGGGTGCGCTCGGGCTATCGGCGCGTCGACGCGCGGGAGGCGCACCAGGAGGCGCTGGCCGGTGAGGCGCTGCTGGTCGACATCCGGTACGCGGCCCTGCGCGAGCGGGACGGGCTGATCCCCGGCGCCGTCGTCGTCGAGCGCAACGAGCTGGAGTGGCGCCTCGATCCCCGGGGCAGCCACCGCCTCCCCGAGGCCACGGGACACGACCTGAGGGTCGTGGTGATCTGCAACGAGGGCTACGCCTCCAGCCTGGCGGCCGCCTCCCTGCACCAGCTGGGCCTGCACCGGGCCACGGACCTGGTGGGCGGCTTCCAGGCCTGGCGGGCGGAGGGGCTGCCGGTGGAGCCGACGGCGTCCTGAGCGGTGCCGGTGTCCCCCTCGAGCTGACCGGCGGTCAGAGTTCCGGTTCCCCGAGGAACTCGGTGTCCTCGCCTTCGTCCTCCAGCGCCCGGCGGACGACGCGGAGGGCCATCCCCTCGGGGTAGCCCTTGCGGGCGAGCATGCCGGCGAGGCGCCGGATCCGCTTGTCGCGGTCGAGGCCCCGGGTGGCGCGCAGCTTGCGGGCGACGAGGTCCCGCGCGGTCGCCTCCTCCTGCTCGGAGTCGAGCCGGCCGACGGCCTCGTCGATCAGCGTCGAGTCGACCCCCTTGGTGCGCAGCTCCTGGGCGAGTGCGCGGCGGGCGAGTCCCCGGCCGTGGTGCCGGGACTCCACCCACGCGTCGGCGAACGCACCGTCGTCGATCAGCCCGACCTCCTCGAACCGCGACAGCACCTCCTCGGCCACGTCCTCGGGGATCTCCCGCTTGCGCAGGGCGTCCGCGAGCTGCTTGCGGGTGCGCGGGGTCCCGGTGAGCAGGCGCAGGCAGATCGCCCGTGCCCGCTCAGCCGGGTCCCCTGAAGACTCCCCCCGCTCGGCCCTCGACGAGGAAGGGGTGCCTTCGTCTCCACCGGGCGGCTCCCCGAAGCCGCGCCGCCGACGGCCGCGCCCCCGCGGACCCGCGGCGCCCCGGGAGCCCCGGTCGGCCGAACCGCCCCCGTGCGGCTCGTCGCTCCCGGTACCCGGCCGGGTGTCGTCCCCGTACCTGCCGTGCCCCTCACGCCTGCCGTGTCCGCCGTCCGCGTCCTCGCCGCCCTGGGCGAGGTCCGGGCCGTCCCCGACGCCCGTCCCCCGCGGAGCGCCGGGGACGGCGTACGCGTACTCGGCCCAGTCGGTTCGCCGTGTCACGGGTCAGCTCTTGGCCGCGGCGGCCTTGGGCTTGGTGGCCTTGGCCGTCGCCGGGGCGGGCGCCGCCTTGGCGTCGCCGGCGGCCGGGGTGGTCACCGCCGCGTCGGCACCCGGCTCGGCGGCGGGCTCCTCCGGCCGGACGCCCACGCCCAGCTTCTCCTTGATCTTCTTCTCGATCTCGTTGGCCAGGTCGGGGTTGTCCTTGAGGAAGTTGCGCGCGTTCTCCTTGCCCTGGCCGAGCTGGTCGCCCTCGTACGTGTACCAGGCGCCGGCCTTGCGGACGAAGCCGTGCTCCACGCCCATGTCGATCAGGCCACCCTCGCGGCTGATGCCCTGGCCGTACAGGATGTCGAACTCGGCCTGCTTGAAGGGCGGGGCGACCTTGTTCTTGACGACCTTGCAGCGGGTGCGGTTGCCGACCGCCTCCGTGCCGTCCTTCAGGGTCTCGATGCGGCGGATGTCGATACGCACCGAGGCGTAGAACTTCAGCGCGCGGCCACCGGTCGTGGTCTCCGGGGAGCCGAACATCACGCCGATCTTCTCGCGGAGCTGGTTGATGAAGATCGCGGTGGTCTTGGACTGGTTGAGCGCGCTGGTGATCTTCCGCAGGGCCTGGCTCATCAGGCGGGCCTGGAGACCGACGTGGCTGTCGCCCATCTCGCCCTCGATCTCCGCGCGCGGGACGAGCGCGGCGACGGAGTCGATGACGATGAGGTCCAGGGCACCGGAGCGGACGAGCATGTCCACGATCTCCAGGGCCTGCTCACCGTTGTCGGGCTGGGAGAGGATCAGGTTGTCGATGTCGACGCCGAGCTTGCGCGCGTACTCGGGGTCGAGGGCGTGCTCCGCGTCCACGAAGGCGACCTGGCCGCCGGCCTTCTGGGCGTTGGCCACGGCGTGCAGGGTCAGGGTCGTCTTACCGGAGGACTCCGGGCCGTAGATCTCGACGACACGGCCGCGCGGCAGGCCGCCGACGCCGAGGGCGACGTCGAGAGCGGTCGACCCGGTCGGGATGACCTCGATGGGCTCCTTCGACCTCTCGCCCATGCGCATGACCGCGCCCTTGCCGAATTGCCGTTCAATCTGCGCGAGCGCGGCGTCGAGCGCCTTCTCGCGGTCGGTTCCTGCCATGGGTTCCACCCGGTTTGCTTGAGTCGATCGCTTCACGTCAAAGACGCTAACGCCTGCCACTGACAATGCGCCCCGACGCCGGTCAGGCCTGTGGACAACCAGGGGACTTATCCGCCCAAACCATGCCTGAATCCCCGCCGAAAGCCTGGCCCGAGCCTCCATAAGAATGGATGTTCGATTTTTGTGTCAAGCGACCCGGCCGCCGCTGCTCCCGGCGCCGTACCGCGGGTGCCTCCGGCCGGACGACGACCTCGTGGGCGGTGACCGGGAGCCTTGCCGGTCGGCGGCATCACCCTCCAGGCGTGGCGCCGGGTGCCGTCGCACCTGAACATGGAGACCCCCTTCGACACGGCGGTGTCCATGACCCTCGCGGTGGGCGGGGGTGTCCTGGTCGTCCTGCTCACGTGGCTCGCCGTGGCGTCCTTCCGGCACCGGCCGACGGGCCCGGTCGGCATGCCGCTCGCGGTGCGCTCCGGATTCGCGGCCCTGCTGGTGGCACTGGCGTCGGACACGGCGATGATCGCGCGCGGGGTGGTCCTCACCCGGACCGGCCATCAGGAGGCCGCCTACCATTCGACGGCCCCGCTCAAGCCGCTGCACGGGGTCAGCCTGCACGCCGTCGTCGTCCTGCCGTCGCTGGCCTGGCTGCTGTCCCGCTCCCCCTGGAGCGGGCGGGCGCGCCGACGGATCGTGGCCGCGGCGGTGTTCTGTTACGCGGCGGCCGTCGCCGCGGCCGGCGCATGGGCGGTGCTCACATACTGAGGCGCGCGCCTCTCACACGCCGCTGCGAGGACCCGCTCGCCGGAACCTACGACGGCTCCTCCGCCTCGGCCCGCCCATACGACGGCTCCTCCGCCTCGGCCCGCCCATACGACTGCTCCTCCGCCTCGGCCCGCCCGTACGACGGCTCCTCCGCGCCGGACCGCCCGTCCCGCGGCCCCCGCATGCGCGCGAGCATGCCGGGACCGGACGGTCTCCGGCCGCGGTGCCCGTGCACCCGGGGATCGTCCATGACCGCGTACCGCTTCACGTACGCCCCCAGGAACGCCTGGAGGGTGGCCACCGCGGGGATGGCGATGAGCGCGCCGACGGCGCCCAGCAGCGCGGTGCCCGCGATGACCGAGCCGAACGCCACCGCGGGGTGGATGTCGACGCTCTTGGCGGTCAGCTTGGGCTGGAGCATGTAGTTCTCGAACTGCTGGTAGATCACGACGAACACCAGGACCCAGACCGCGTACCAGGGCTCGACGGTGAACGCGATCAGCATGGGCAGCGCGCCCGCGAGGTACGTGCCGATGGTGGGGATGAACTGCGAGACCAGTCCCACCCAGACACCGAGCACGGGCGCGTACGGCACGCCGAGGGCCTGGAACAGAACGTAGTGCGCGATCCCCGAGATGAGCGCCATCAGTCCGCGTGAGTACAGGTAGCCGCCCGTCTTGTCGACGGCGATCTCCCACGCGCGCAGCACCTCGGCCTGGCGCGCGGGCGGCAGCACGGAGCAGAGGGCGCGGCGCAGCCGGGGGCCGTCGGCGGCGAAGTAGAACGAGAACAGCGCGACCGTCAGCAGCTGGAAGAGGCCGCCGAGCACCTGTGCGGACACGTCGAGGACGCCGGCCGCGCTGTTCTGCGCGTACTTGCGCAGCCAGTCGGAGTGCAGCAGGCCCTCCTGGACGTCCACGCGCCTGAGCTTCGTGTGGAACGTCGTGTTGGTCCAGTTGATGAGCGAGTCCAGATAGTCCGGGAAGCCCTCGACCATCTTGATGATCTGCCCGGCCAGTATCGAACCGAGCAGCGTGACGAACCCCGCGACCGCGACCGTCAGACCGAGGAACACCAGGAAGGTGGCGAGCCCCCTGCGCATGCCGCGGGCTGCCATCCGGCTCACCGCGGGCTCTATCGCGAGGGCCAGGAAGAACGCGATCAGGATGTTGATCAACAGCCCGGTGAGCTGGTGGAAGGCCCAGCTGCCGAGCTGGAAAGCCGCGATCAGCGCGAGCGCGAGCACCATGGCGCGCGGCAGCCAGCGCGGCATGCGGCCACGCGGAGTGCCGGCGCCGACGGCCGGTGGCCGGTCGGGCCTCGTGCCGGTCGGTGCCGTGTGCCGGGTCAGCGGCTCGTTGTCCTCGTCAGTGGGTGCCACGCGCCCAGTCTCGCCCACGCCACCGACAACCTGCGTCCACCCGCGGATCCTCGTGACCCTGCGGCGCCGTACCGGTGCCTTCCGTAACGGGCGACCGGAACATTCCGGTCAGCGCCGTTCTGCCGGCACGTCCATCACGGTGCAGACCACGCGCCACACGTCCTTGGCCTCCCAGCCGGCGTCCAGCGCCTCGTGCACCGTGCGTCCGCCCAGTTCGGACATGACGTGATCGCGCGCGAAGGTGTCGGCGTACCCCGGACCGAAGTGTTCCGCCATCCGCTGCCAGAAGACCGTCAACCGCATGCCCCCAGTATCCCGCCCCCGGGGGTGGGCCCGGCCGGGACCGCTTGCCGACACCGCTTTCCGCCCTACGGTCTGTTGCATGGCCGAAACCGGAGTATCCCCACTCCCCTCCACGCCCCCGGCGCGCTCCCCGCTCTTCCGCGCCGAACAGTTCGTGTGGCTCACCGCGCGCGTGCTGGAGCAGCGCCTCTTCGCGTACCACTTCCTGCACGGCACCGCGGACGCGGTGGAAGCGGCACTGGACGCCTATCGCAACGAGGACGGCGGCTACGGGCACGCGCTGGAGCCCGACCTGCGCGGACCCGTGAGCCAGCCGCTGCACACCGCGCACGCCCTGCGGGTCCTGGACGGCATCGGACGCTGCGGCGGACAGCGGGTGGAGCGCGTGTGCCGCTATCTGACCTCGGTCTCCACGGCGGACGGCGCGCTGCCGGCGATCCACCCGAGCCAGCGCGGGTATCCGGCGGCGCCGTTCGTCCCCGTCGTGGACGACCCGCCCAGCGACCTGCTGGCCACCGGGCCCGTGGTGGGGCTGCTGCACCGCAACGAGGTGTGGCACGCCTGGCTGTTCCGGGCCACCGACTTCTGCTGGCAGGCCGTGGAGGCCCTGGACAAGTCCCACCCCTACGAGGTCGAGGCCGCCGTGGCCTTCCTGGACTCCGCCCCCGACCGCCCGCGCGCGCAGGCCGCCGCCGACCGGCTGGGCCGCCTGGTGCGCGAGCAGCGGCTCGCGGCGCTGGACCCGGACCGCCTCGGCGCCTACCCGGTGGCGTCCGGCTACGCCCCGGGCGAGCACCACTTTCCGCACGACTTCGCCAAGAGCCCGCACTCACTCGCGCGCGCGTGGTTCACGGACGACGAGATGGCGCGCTCCCTGGACCACCTGGCCGCCGCACAGCAGGAGGACGGCGGCTGGCCGGTCCGGTGGCGCACGTGGGCCCCGGCCCCCGCGCTGGAGGCGCGTTCCCTGGTGACGATCGAGGCGCTGCAGACCCTGAGGGTTTACGGCCGCTTCGTGGGCTGAGCGGCCCCGGCTCAGCCGCCGACGGCCCGTACCCCCGCCGTGACGAGCACGGCCGCCGCGACGACCAGCAGGAACGGCGCGCGCAGCACCAGGGCCACGGCGGCCGCGCCGAGCCCGGCGGCCCGGGCGTCCAGCACCAGCGCGTGCCCGCCGGCGAACGTCTGCTGGGCGGTGAGCGCGGCGAGGAGGGCGACGGGCAGCAGCGCGGCGAGCCGCCGTACGAACGGCCGCTCGACGGCGTGGGCCGGCACGAGAAGTCCGGCCAGCTTGACGGCGTAGCAGCCGAGCGCGGTCAGGCCGATCGCCGTCCAGGTGTTCACCGGTCCTCCTCGTGTCCGGCGGCGGGGCGACCGCTCCGTCCCGCCACGCACAGGGCGATCGGTGCCGCCAGTGCGGCCGCCAGGACCGGCACACCGGCCGGCAGGACGGGCAGCAGGCCGAGGCCCAGCAGCACCGCGAGGCCCGCGACCGCGCGCTCCGTGCCCGTCTTCAGCATCGGGGCGAGCAGCGCCAGGAACACGGCGGGGCCGGCCGCGTCCAGGCCCCACGCGCGCGTGTCGCCTATGGCCTGCGCGCCGAAGGCGCCGAGCAGCGTGGTGAGGTTCCACAGCGTGTACAGGGTGACGCCGGTGACCGTGAAGCCGATCCGGCGGGCGCGCCGGGTCGGCTGCGCGAGGGTGACCGCCGTGGTCTCGTCGATCACCCACTGGGCGGCGAACGGCCGCACGGCGCGCGGGAGTGCGAGCAGCTGGGAAAGGCGCAGCCCGTAGAAGGCGTTGCGCACGCCCAGGAAGAAGGCCCCGGCCGCGGCCGTGAACGGGTTGCCTCCGGCGGCGAGCGCTCCCACCAGTGCGAACTGGGATGCGCCGGTGAACACCAGGAGGCTGAGCACGCAGGTCTGCAGGAGCCCGAGCCCGCTGCCGGCCGAGGTGACGCCGAAGGCGAATCCGGACAGGCCCACGGCGACGCCGACGCCCAGAGCGTCCCGTACGACCGCCGCATCGGGTTTGTCCGCGCCGACGGCGGTCATGTCCGCGAGTGCTGTCTGCTGTACCACGCGCCGGACGGTACGGGCGGACGTCAGCCCGCGTCTTGTACGTTCTTGCGCTCCCGCTGGTAGGCGCCCGGGGGCACGCCGACGATCCTGGCGAAGTGGCGGTTGAGGTGCGGCTGGTCGGTGAACCCGACTGCGAGGGCCGCCTCGGCCGGTGGCGTGCCCGCGTCCAGCAGGAGCCGCGCGCGGCGCACGCGGGCGTCGGTCAGCCAGGTGTGCGGCGGCATGCCGTAGGCGTCACGGAAGGCCCGCAGCAGCGCGAACGGGCTGGTGCCGAGGTCGCCGGCCAGCCGTTCCAGGGTCGGCGGATCGGCCATGCGCTCCTCCAGCACGGCACGCGCGCGTGCCGCGATCCGGGCGCCGGCCGTGGGCGTCCGGCGCTGCGGCAGCGGCCCGCCGTTCAGGCGCAGCAGCCGGGTCACGGCGACCCGGAGCAGGGTGTCGGCGGCCAGCGCGTTGCCCTCGTCGGCGGCGCGGAGCACCTGGTGGACGAGGCGGACCGCGGTGGGGTCGTCGAGGGCGGGGGCGACGAAGCCGGGGGCGCCGCGCAGTGTGGTGGTCTCCGCCGCGATCGCCGCCACCACCTCGGGTGACGGGTAGACCGCGCCGTAGCGCCAGCCCTCGGGCACCCCGGCCCGGCCGGTGTGCGGGGTGTCCGGGTTGACCAGCGCGAGCGCCCCCGCGCCCACGTACACGTCGGAGCCGCGGTGCTGGAAGACCTCCACGCCGTCGGCGATGGCCGCGATCACGAAGTGCTCGTGGGTGTGCCGGACGAAGGTCTTGCGGACGTACCGGGCCCGCAGCAGGTCGACGCCGGGCAACTCCTCGTACCGCCAGTGCCGCGCCCGCTCCACCGGTCGCCGCTCCCGGTCGCGGGGCGGTCGGTCGCCCTGCCGTCCAGCTGTGCCTGCCATACGGCCATTCTCCGTCAGTCCGGCGGCGCCCCGGCGTCACCGGGCCTTGGACGCACGGCGTTTGCCCAGGTCAGGTCGGTTTGTCAGTGGCCGGGTGCAGGATGGACGCATGGTCAGCTCCGCCCACCGGGCCCTCGACGGCTTCTCCCCCGCGACCCGCGGCTGGTTCACGGGGGCGTTCTCCGCGCCCACCGCGGCCCAGGCGGGCGCGTGGCAGGCCATCCAGGCGGGCTCGGACGTGCTGGTGGTCGCGCCGACCGGCTCCGGCAAGACGCTGGCCGCGTTCCTCGCCGCCCTGGACCAGCTGGCGTCGGCCCCGCCCCCGGCCGACCCGAGGAAGCGCTGCCGGGTGCTGTACGTGTCCCCGCTGAAGGCGCTCGCGGTCGACGTCGAGCGCAACCTGCGCAGCCCGCTGACCGGCATCCGCCAGGAGTCCGTGCGCCTGGGCCTGCCCGAGCCCGAGGTCAAGGTGGGCATCCGCTCCGGTGACACCCCGGCCGCCGAGCGCCGCGCCCTGTCCACACGCCCGCCGGACATCCTGATCACCACCCCCGAGTCGCTGTTCCTGATGCTGACCTCGGCCACGCGCGACGCGCTCACGGGCGTGGAAACGGTGATCCTGGACGAGGTGCACGCGGTCGCGGGCACCAAGCGCGGCGCGCACCTCGCCCTGTCCCTGGAGCGGCTGGACGAGCTGCTGCCGAAGCCCGCCCGGCGGATCGGCCTGTCGGCGACCGTGCGCCCGGTGGACGAGGTGGCCCGGTACCTCTCACCGCGCCGCAAGGTGGAGATCGTCCAGCCGGAGTCCGGCAAGGAGTTCGACCTCTCGGTGGTCGTCCCGGTCGAGGACATGGGCGAGCTGGGCGGCTCCCCGGTGGCCGACGCGGCCGAGGGCGCCGAGCGGCCGTCGATCTGGCCGCACGTGGAGGAGCGGATCGCCGACCTGGTCCAGTCCCACCGCTCCACGATCGTGTTCGCCAACTCGCGGCGCCTCGCGGAGCGGCTGTGCAACCGGCTCAACGAGATCGCCTACGAGCGGGCGACCGGCGAGCCCCTGGACGAGCACCACTCACCGGCCCAGCTGATGGGAGGCTCCGGCGCGGCCCAGGGCGCGCCCCCGGTGATCGCCCGCGCCCACCACGGCTCGGTGTCCAAGGAGCAGCGCGCCCTGGTCGAGGAGGACCTGAAGGCGGGCCGGCTGCCCGCCGTGGTCGCCACGTCCAGCCTGGAACTGGGCATCGACATGGGCGCCGTCGACCTCGTCGTCCAGGTCGAGTCCCCGCCCTCGGTCGCCTCCGGGCTGCAGCGCGTGGGCCGCGCGGGGCACCAGGTCGGCGCCGTCTCCACCGGTGTCGTCTTCCCCAAGTACCGCGGCGACCTCGTGCAGGCGGCCGTGGTCACCGAGCGGATGCGCTCGGGTGCGATCGAGTCCCTGAAGGTGCCCGCCAACCCGCTGGACGTGCTCGCGCAGCAGCTCGTCGCCATGACTGCGCTGGACACCTGGCAGTTCGACGACCTGCTCGCCGTGGTCCGCCGGGCGGCGCCCTTCGCCTCGCTCCCGGAGTCGGCGTTCACGGCGGTCCTCGACATGCTCGCCGGCCGCTACCCCTCCGACGCCTTCGCGGAGCTGCGCCCGCGCGTGGTGTGGGACCGGGTGGCCGGCACGATCACCGGGCGCCCCGGCGCCCAGCGCCTGGCCGTCACTTCCGGCGGCACGATCCCGGACCGCGGCCTGTTCGGGGTCTTCCTCGCCGGATCCGACCCGAAGAAGGGCGGCGGCCGGGTCGGCGAGCTGGACGAGGAGATGGTCTACGAGTCCCGGGTGGGCGACGTGTTCACGCTGGGCACGAGTTCCTGGCGCATCGAGGACATCACGCGCGACCGGGTGCTGGTCTCCCCCGCGCCGGGCGTGCCGGGCCGGCTGCCGTTCTGGAAAGGCGACCAGCTGGGCCGCCCGCTGGAACTGGGCCGCGCGGTGGGCGCGTTCCTGCGCGAGGTCGGCTCGCTGCGCAAGGAGGACGCCCGGCTGCGGCTGCTCGCCGCGGGCCTGGACGCGTGGGCGGCGGACAACGTGCTGTCGTACCTGGACGAGCAGCGCGAGGCCTGCGGTCATATCCCGGACGACCGCACGATCGTCGTGGAGCGCTTCCGCGACGAGCTGGGCGACTGGCGGGTCGTCGTGCACTCCCCCTTCGGCGCTCAGGTCCACGCCCCCTGGGCCCTCGCCCTGGGCGCCCGTCTGTCCGAGCGGTACGGCATGGATGCCCAGGTCATGCACGCCGACGACGGCATCGTGCTGCGCCTGCCCGACGCCGACCTCCTGGGCATGGACCTGCTCGACCAGGCACCCATGAAGGCGGGCACCGAGTTCGACAGCGACCAGGCGCCCGTGGGCGCGGCGGACGTCGCCTTCGACAAGGGCGAGGTCGACCAGGTCGTCACCGACCAGGTCGGCGGCTCGGCCCTGTTCGCCTCCCGGTTCCGCGAGTGCGCCGCGCGCGCGTTGCTGCTGCCGCGCCGCAGTCCCGGCAAGCGCACCCCGCTGTGGCAGCAGCGCCAGCGGGCGGCACAACTCCTGCAGGTGGCGAGCGAGTTCGGGTCGTTCCCGATCGTGCTCGAGGCGGTCCGCGAGTGCCTCCAGGACGTCTTCGACGTGCCCGGGCTCGTCGAGCTGATGGGCGACATCGAGTCCCGCAAGGTGCGCCTGGTCGAGGTCACCACCCCGGAGCCCTCTCCTTTCGCCCGCTCCCTGCTGTTCGGGTACGTCGCCCAGTTCCTGTACGAGGGCGACTCCCCGCTCGCCGAGCGGCGCGCCGCCGCGCTCTCCCTGGACTCGCGGCTGCTGGCCGAGTTGCTCGGCCAGGCGGAGCTGCGCGAACTCCTCGACGCCGAGGTGCTGACCGAGCTGGAGCGCGAGCTGCAGTGGCTCACCGAGGACCGCCGGGTCAAGGACGTGGAGGGCGTGGCCGACGTGCTCCGGCTGCTGGGCCCGCTGACCGACGGGGAGCTGGCCGAGCGGGGCGCGGACCCGCGGTGGGCGCGCGAGCTGGCCGGCGCCCGCCGGGCCATCAAGGTCCGGATCGCCGGCGCCGACCACTGGGCGGCCGTCGAGGACGCCGGCCGGCTGCGTGACGCGCTGGGCACGGCGTTGCCCGTCGGCGTGCCCGAGGCCTTCACGGAACCGGTCAAGGACCCGCTGGGCGATCTCCTCGCGCGGTACGCCCGCACCCACGGCCCGTTCACGTCGGCCACCGCTGCGGCCCGCTTCGGGCTGGGTGTGGCGGTCACCGAGGGCGCCCTGCAGCGGCTCGCCGCGAGCGGCCGGGTCGTCCAGGGCGAGTTCCACCCGGCGGGCATCGGCCAGGAGTGGTGCGACGCGGCGGTGCTGCGGCGCCTGCGCCGCCGCTCCCTGGCGGCCCTGCGGCACGAACTGGAGCCCGTGCCGCCGGCCGCGCTCGCCCAGTTCCTGCCGCAGTGGCAGCACATCGGCAGGGGCCACGGGCTGCGGGGCATCGACGGACTGGTGCGCGCCGTCGAGCAGTTGCAGGGCGCGTCCGTGCCCGCCTCCGCGCTGGAGAAACTGGTGCTGCCGTCCCGCGTGGCGAACTACACCCCGTCGATGCTCGACGAGCTGACCGCGGCCGGCGAGGTCGTCTGGGCCGGAGCGGGTGCCCTGCCCGGCAAGGACGGCTGGGTCTCCCTCTATCTGGCGGACGCGGCCCCGCTGTTGCTCCCGCCCCCGCACCCGCTGGAGTTGACCGCGCTCCACCAGTCCGTTCTCGACACGCTCTCCGGCGGCTACGGCCTGTTCTTCCGGCAGATCGCCGACCAGGTCCGTGCCACGACCCACCCCGAGGTCACCGATCCCCAGCTGGCCGACGCCCTCTGGGAGCTGGCGTGGTCGGGCCGGCTCACCAACGACACCCTGGCGCCGATGCGTTCGCTGCTGGGCTCGGGCCGCACCGCGGGCTCGACCGCCCACCGTGCCAAGCGTGCCGTCCCGCGGGGACGCTACGGCTCCCTGACGGCCGCCTCCCGCACGGCCTCCCGCACCGGCCCGCCGACGGTCGCAGGCCGCTGGTCGCTGCTGCCCTCCGCCGAGCCCGACACCACGGTGCGCGCACACGCGCTGGCCCGCACGCTCCTGGACCGGCACGGTGTGGTGACCCGGGGAGCGGTCGCCGCAGAGGGCGTCGAGGGCGGCTTCTCGGCGGTGTACCGGGTGCTGTCCGCGTTCGAGGACAGCGGCCAGGCACGGCGCGGTTACGTGGTCGAGGGGCTGGGCGCGGCCCAGTTCGCCATGGACGGCGCGGTCGACCGCCTGCGCGCGGTCTCCAACGCGCGGGAACGCGGCGAATCCCTGGCCGGCCCGGGCCCCTCCGACGGCTTCTCCCCCGGCCCGGGCGAGCAGGGCCTTCCGGGCACTGCGAACGGCGTCGCCGAAGCCGACGGCGGCCCGCACGGCCATACGCCCCTCGACGCGGCCGGCGCCGGCTTCGCCCACCCGGGTCTGGACGACGACTTCACCTGGCCGCCTGCGCACCCGCCCGCCCCCGACGACTACGTCTCCCCCCGCGACCTCGCCGACCCCTACTCCTCCCCCGGCTACCGCGGCCCCAGAGGGGGCGGCACCACC